>JAYUGZ010000560.1:0-9694 GCA_043767465.1 Cyanobacteriota bacterium | reverse complement strand
GCCCGTCAATATTACTGTGGTATCAACAGGTATAAATACACAGCAAAGGGAAAAATTGCAGAAGTGCTGCAAATACGAGATTGAATGGGAAGACGTTAAACCGAATTACGGGGGATTGCTGTCCCTGTCGGGTTCTAAGCTGACTTACGCGAGATTGGAACCGGAGAAATACACAAAGGCAAAAGACAGGCTGATTTGGCTCGACAGCGACATGATTGTTCTAGGTAGTTTAGAGCCGCTGTGGAACTTAGACTTTGAAGGAATGCCCGTAGCGGCAGCGCTCAATGTCTGGGGAAATCCGAACAATCCCGCAGATAAAAAACCTTATTTCAATGCAGGTCTTTTAGTTTTCAATCTGAAGCTTTGGGAGCAAGAAAATCTATCAGAAAAAATGCTCGACAATGCTAGAGTAAACCTTTGGTGCGATTGCGACCAGGGAACGTCAAATTCGGTTTTGGCGGGAAGGTGGAAGCAATTAGAGCAGATATGGAACAATCCCGATACGGAGGATACGTCCACCAGAGTGATGCACTTTATCTCCAGTCCGAAACCTTGGCAAAGCCCGCAGCCTAATAAATTATGGCTGGAGATGTTGTCTCAGACACCGTTTAAGGACGAACTGAGCCGAATTAAAAATAATTCTGATTGGCTTTCGAGGCTAAAGGTAAAATACAAAAGATGGGAGCCGTGGCTGATGGAACCGACAACCAAAATTAAGAGCTACCTGAAAAATCGACAAAGGTAAGACGATTTGCGATCGGGGATTGGGGATTAAAGAATTGGGAATCAGTGATGACTAACAGTAGTAGGGTGCGTCAGGAAGCGTTATTTTCTCTGCCTCTCGGGGGCTGCTCTTGGCTGACGCACCCTACTACTGCCTCTTCCTCCATAAAAAGATTTATCAGGTGTGGAACAAGCTGGAGAGCCTGTTTCGCCATAAAAAAAATTTATCTGGGGTAGAGCAGAGTGTGCGATCGACTCAGAAGCCTTGTAAATCGGGTTAAGCCAGCAGCGGCGGAACGCTCAAAGCATTTTACCAGCCGATTTGTATTATACAACACGATATTACCAACAACAATTAAAATAGTTTGGACTTGATGATATCTTGCACCATTTTGCGATCGAACTCTTCGGGGCGGGGCTTCCCCTGGCTGCGAAAGTTGCGAGTTTGAGCCTCCGACTTGTGGAAATTGGTGCAAAATGTCAAATTTATCGTTAATCTTGTCCAATTACCAATTACGAACCTATGCCCCGTCGTCAAGACTTAAAAAAGATTCTTCTCATTGGTTCCGGCCCAATTGTGATCGGCCAAGCGTGCGAATTTGACTATTCGGGGACGCAAGCTTGCAAAGCTTTGCGAGAAGAAGGTTATGAAGTGGTGCTGGTGAATTCCAACCCAGCTACAATTATGACCGATCCGGAAACTGCCGATCGCATTTACATCGAACCTCTAACACCGGCCATCCTCGAACAAATCATCGCCAAAGAAAGACCTGAAGCAATTTTGCCGACAATGGGCGGTCAAACAGCGCTAAATTTAGCAGTTGCACTCGCTAAAAATGGCGTTTTGGAAAAGTATAACGTCGAGTTGATTGGTGCTAAATTGCCAGCAATTGAAATGGCCGAAGACCGACTGTTATTTAAGGAAGCGATGGCGCGAATTGGTGTCGCTGTTTGCCCTTCGGGAATTGCTAACAATCTCGAAGAAGCCAAAGCAATCGGCCACCAAATCGGCAGTTATCCGTTAATTATCCGTCCGGCTTTTACAATGGGCGGCACGGGAGGAGGCATTTCTTACAATCAAGAAGAGTTTGAAGAAATGGCCCAAGGTGGCGTTGACGCTAGTCCGGTATCGCAAATCTTAATCGAACAATCTTTGATTGGTTGGAAAGAGTACGAACTGGAAGTGATGCGAGATTTAGCAGATAATGTGGTGATTATTTGCTCTATTGAGAATCTCGACCCGATGGGCGTCCACACCGGCGATTCGATCACCGTCGCACCAGCCCAAACCCTCACAGACAAAGAATATCAGCGCCTGCGGGATGCTTCGATTAAAATTATCCGCGAAATCGGAGTTGAAACCGGCGGTTCCAACATTCAATTTGCCGTCAATCCAGTCAACGGCGATTTCATTGTCATTGAAATGAACCCACGGGTTTCTCGTTCTTCCGCCTTGGCCTCGAAAGCAACCGGTTTCCCCATTGCCAAAATGGCCGCAAAATTAGCGGTAGGCTACACCCTAGACGAAATTTCCAACGATATTACCAAGAAAACTCCCGCGTCTTTTGAGCCGACAATTGACTACGTGGTGACGAAGATTCCCCGATTTGCCTTTGAAAAGTTCCCAGGTTCCGAACCGACTCTGACGACGCAAATGAAGTCAGTGGGAGAGGTAATGGCGATCGGGCGGAGCTTCAACGAATCCTTCCAAAAAGCCCTGCGGGGATTGGAAACAGGCCGCGCAGGTTTCGGTTGCGACAAGCCGGAAAAGTTGCCGAGTTTGGAACAAATTCGCGCCGGATTGCGCACGCCAAATCCCGATCGCATTTTTACAGTCCGCCACGCGATGATGATGGGAATGTCGGTGGAAGAAGTCTTTGAACTTACAGCAATTGACCCCTGGTTTTTGGATAAAATGCAGGAATTGTTGGACGCCGAGAAGTTCTTGAAACGAACTGCACTCAAACAGTTGACAAAAGAGACAATGTTTGAAGTAAAGCAGTTGGGATTTAGCGATCGCCAAATTGCTTACGCTACCAAAACATCAGAAGATGAAGTCCGCGCTTACCGCAAACAGTTGGGCGTCATCCCGATTTACAAAACAGTTGATACCTGTGCGGCTGAATTTGAAGCCTTTACACCTTATTACTATTCCACCTATGAAGCGGGAGCAGCAATTTGGGACTTGGGCGATGAAGAAAAGAAGATTTCACCAGTTGGTCACAGTCTCGCGCCAGAGTCGGAAGTTTTGCCTTCTACTAAGCGCAAAGTGATGATTCTAGGTGGCGGGCCGAACCGGATCGGACAGGGGATTGAGTTCGATTATTGTTGCTGTCACGCTTCCTATTCCCTCGGGGAAGATGGGTTTGAGACAATTATGGTCAACTCGAACCCAGAAACGGTTTCGACAGATTATGATACGAGCGATCGTCTGTATTTTGAACCGCTAACCAAAGAAGATGTTCTCAACATCATCGAAGCGGAAAATCCCGAGGGAGTAATCATTCAATTTGGCGGACAAACGCCGCTAAAATTGGCAATTCCTTTGCAAAAAGCTCTCGAAAATCATCCTGACGTACAAACAAAAATCTGGGGAACTTCGCCGGATTCCATTGATGCTGCTGAAGACAGGGAACGATTTGAAAAGATTCTGCGGGAGTTGGATATTCAGCAAGCTGCTAACGGTTTAGCGCGCAGTTTTGAGGATGCTTTGATAGTAGCTGGGCGCATCGGTTATCCGGTGGTGGTGCGGCCTAGTTACGTGTTGGGCGGGCGAGGCATGGAAATTGTTTATTCCGATACAGAATTGGAACGTTACATGACCTACGCGGTGCTGGTAGAACCGGATCATCCGATTTTAATTGACAAGTTCTTGGAAAATGCGATCGAGGTTGATGTAGATGCGATCGCCGATACTACCGGCAATGTCACGATCGGCGGTATTATGGAGCACATTGAGGAAGCGGGAATTCACTCCGGCGACTCGGCTTGTTCTATCCCTTACCAAACGCTTCCCGACGCTGCTTTAGTCACAATCCGCCGCCAGACAATAGAACTAGCAAAAGCCCTGAAAGTCATCGGGTTGATGAACATTCAATTTGCCGTTCAAGGGGAGGAAGTTTTCATTTTGGAAGCTAACCCGCGCGCTTCTCGGACAGTACCTTTTGTGTCAAAAGCGATAGGGGTTCCCCTGGCAAAAATAGCGTCGCGAGTCATGTCTGGCCAAACTCTCGAAGCTTTAGGTTTTACTAAGGAGATTGTACCAATTCACGTTTCTGTGAAAGAGGCTGTGCTACCTTTTGCTAAGTTCCCAGGAACTGATACATTGTTAGGGCCGGAAATGCGATCGACTGGCGAAGTCATGGGAATTGACACAGATTTTGGCAAAGCATTTGCCAAAGCTCAACTCGGCGCAGGCCAAGTGATGCCACTATCGGGGACTGTTTTGGTTTCGATGCGCGATCGCGATAAACTAGCAGTAGTCCCAGTGATCAAGGAATTCTTGGAATTGGGTTTCAAAATAGTAGCAACCCACGGTACACGCAAAGTTTTGCTAGAGCAAGGTTTAGAGGTAGATTTGGTATTGAAGCTGCACGAAGGGCGGCCAAATTTATTGGATTCGATCAAGAATGAGAAAATCCAACTAATTATTACCACACCTTCCGGTGAAGAATCCCGCGCTGACGGAATCTTTATCCGCCGCACAGCTTTGACTTACAAAATCCCGATTATTACCACAATAGCCGGTGCTAAGGCCACAGCAGCGGGAATTCGATCGCTCAAATCTCACCCGATGGAAGTGAAAGCAATTCAAGACTATTACCCGCAAATGTAGACTGCGTGGTTATTGTAGGGTGCGAAACAGTGTTCGATCCTGATGCCACAGATCCCCCCTAGCCCCCCTTAAAAAAGGGGGGGACAAGAAATGCTCAAAGTCTCTCTTCTTGAAGGGTAGATAGGAAAATGCTCAAAGTCCCCCTTTTTAAGGGGGATTTAGGGGGATCTAGACTCGGCTATAAACTTAGGATACTTATGGCACACCATACAAACTGCGCACTGTGCAAAACCTAATCTGAATGAGAATCTAACGCACCGCTAGACACCATCAACCTCGGCCAAAGCAATAAGAAAAATCCCATCCAAGCTAATAAAGGAATCGCGACTAAAACAGTTATCCAAACGGTTTTTAGCAAAAACCAACTACCGGAAATTAGACTGGTTCCAGTTAACAGAATCGACCAAGGCTGACACCACCAAGGTTTGTAATTCCAAGGACTAATAGCTTTTTTATCAGAATCAGATTTCATATTTGCAGTAATTTTGTATAGATTGACGATCGAGCTATCTAGAGCAAACCAATTTAAACATTCATCACCTGTTCGGCTGTCAGCGTTAATTCTGGAAAAGTCCGCGACACAATTCGATCGCTACCCTTAAATGCAGTTGTTTGATAGTTACCGTCTGCATCCAAAAGGTGGACAAATATAGTTGGAACTTTGGGATTTCCCAGAAATTCCCTACTACCAATTGCTAAATAATCGACAATCCAATACTCGGGAATTCCGAGGCGCTGATACTCGTCCAATTTGTCTATGTAATCGTCATCCCAATTTGTCGAGGTTACTTCTACTGCCAATTGAATTGGTTCTTGTAAGGCTGAATAAGCAGAACGGTTCGATCGCCACAAATCGCGATCGACTACACTTACATCAGGTTTTCTGCCTTGTTCAATTCCAGCTTTACTTACAGTTCTGATAACTGCTGTATTCTTCACAACATAATTTAAGCTAAGGCGTTGAATTTCATTTTTAAACGAGTCAGCACTGAAATCGGCAACATCATCATGATTTCTGGTGGCATTCATCTCTACAATTTCTCCATTTACCAGTTCATAGAGTCCATCTTCTGGACATTCTACAAGGAATTGGTCAAAGGTCAACTTTTGTGTGACTGTTGCAATCATAAGATTTTCCCTTATTTTGCAGGAATACTATTAGTCGATCATAGCACAGCCAGTAGCAAATTTATTTTTTTTACCGCAGATGAACGCCGATGAGCGCGGGTGAACAAAAGCACGCGCGTGCGAAGCTATCCCGAGCGTGAATCACCCTTCTGATATTTGACACTGATATTTTATACTTATGTTTCACACAAATGGTAAAATGCGATCGCCCTAGCAATTTGCACTTAAATATGTTAATCAGTTGATACAGTAAAGTGACAATGCTAAAAACCGAGCCACTTCAAGGTCAATCCTGAACCATGAGACTAGACGAAGCCGTAGAATTTGCCGAAAACCCAGAGCCGCGCTGTCCCTGCGTCCTCCTGCTGGACACCTCCGGCTCCATGCAAGGCGCACCCATAGATGCCTTGAATGAGGGGCTGGAAGTTTTTAGGAATGACTTAATTAAAGACGAACTAGCTAAAAAGCGAGTCGAAGTCGCGATTATTTCATTTGACAATAATATCAAAGTCGTGCAAGATTTTGTGACTGCCGACCAGTTCGAGACGCCGCTGTTGACTGCTCAAGGACAAACCCATATGGGTGCAGGTATTCAGCAAGCACTAGATTTGATTGCCGCCCGCAAATCGGAATACCGCAACAATGGAATTACTTACTATCGCCCGTGGGTATTCATGATTACCGACGGTGAACCTCAAGGCGAATCAGATGATGTTGTGGAAATAGCAGCACAGCGCATTCAACAGGAAGAAACTAATAAGCGCGTGGCATTTTTTGCAGTCGGAGTCGAAGGTGCTAATATCGCCCGTCTCGCGCAAATTGTCGAACGCACGCCTGTAAAATTGAGAGGATTAGATTTTCGAGAGATGTTCATCTGGCTGTCGGCTAGTATGCAGAGAGTTTCTCACTCCAAAATTGATGAACAAGTAGCACTTCCACCGCCCGGATGGGGAACTGTTTAGTCATTAGTCATTGGTCATTAGTCATTAATCATTGGTCATTGGTCATTAGTCATTAGTCATTGGTCATTAGTCATTAGTCATTGGTCATTGGTCATTAGTTGTTAGCAATAAATTCTGTAAAATTTACTCTCAAACAATGAATACCAACTAATGATTGAGGATAATGATTAGTAAGCCAGATACACGAACTAAGGATGGTTTGGTGTTTGCTTATCAAATAACTAAATTGCGATAGCCTCTTGCTTCTAGCGACTAATAACTAATGATAAAATTCGCGAACAGGGACAGCACTAATGACTAATGACTAATGACTAGGGACTATTGACCACAGACTAATGACTAATAACTAATAACTAATAACTAATAACTAATAACTAATGACTAATGACTCGGGACTATTGACTAATTGGCAAGTTGTAGCAGCATCGGTGACTGGTACGAGCCACGAAAAACGATCGCAACCCTGTCAAGATGCCCACTGTTGGCGCGTCTTGTCTAACGGTGTTTTGGTAGCAGCAGTGGCTGACGGCGCGGGTTCGGCTGCACTCGCCGAAGTTGGGGCGAAAATTGCTGTGGAAGCGGTTGTGGAAACGATTTGTCAGCAGGATTTGCAGCCGGAAAGTGATGAGGAATGGCAGGTATTTTTCACAGCTTCTCTGCAAGTCGCGCGGGCGCAAGTGGAAGCAGAAGCGGCTGTGCGGGAAGTCGCGGCGAGGGATTTGGCTTGCACTTTAATTGCGGTTGTTGCTACGCCGGATTTGATCGCGGTTGCTCAAATTGGCGATGGTGCGGCGGTGGCGGGCGATAGTGCGGGAAATGCGATCGCCCTTACGATACCTCCCTGCGGCGAATATATCAATGAAACCATATTTTTGATTTCGCCAAATGCGATCGAAACTGCGCAATTTAAGGTGATGCGGGAACCACTGCGGCACTTAGCCGTGTTTTCCGATGGCTTGCAAATGCTCGCTCTCAAAATCCCGGAAGGTACGCCCCACGGGCCGTTTTTTGCACCTTTGTTTCGGTTTTCGGGCACGGCGAAGGAAGATTCGGATGCCAAAGAGCAGTTAGAGTCGTTTTTGCGATCGCCCAGAGTCTCCGAACGCACCGATGATGATTTAACATTATTGTTAGCAACTTTTTCACGGAATGTCTGATCTGTTCCAATCCACTTATACAATGCGGATAAAAAATAATGACAGCTCAACGAATTAGTGCCAGAAACTTGTTGCGAGAAGCATTTGCCGCTACGGGAGCTATATACGCTCCCCTGTTGATTATCAACTCTCCTAGTTTGATATTTGGCGTGGTGGATAGTGTGGTCAACCTGAATTCACCAGGTGCTTTGCAGATTATCAACTTGTTCTGCCGCTTAGCACTTATTTTGGTGTGGGGAGCCGCGATTTTCTACACTTACCAAAGTTTGACAGGACATCAAGTAACGGTGAATGAGGCTTTTGGGCAAGCTAACAGAAGATTTTCCCAACTTTTTCTAGTTAATATTCTGTATTCATTGCTGGTGTGTGCAGGCGTCATTGCACTAATCATTCCGGGAATTTATGTATCCTATCGCCTCATGTTTTCATCTTATGCTACGGTGATTGATAACTCTTCTGCGGTGGACAGTCTTAGAAGCAGTTGGGAATCAACTAAAGGGCGCTGGTGGTTGTTATTTAGAACAACTTTTTTGCTGCTAGTTGTGATAATTGTGCCAATGATTTTGATACCGCTATTAATTGATTTGACTGGCGAATCTACAGCATATAAGGTTGCGGTTAATGTGCTCGTTTTTTTGGTCACGCCGTTGATCAATGTTTATTTAGTTTTATTGTACTTGCGCCTGCGCGAATCGGCAGCAACTATTAATAGAGATCTCCTCAAATAAATTTAAGGGCAACCCGGATACCTGTCCCACAACAATTATTCGAGATGTTGAATGAGCGGCGAAAAATTGGCACGGTTCTATAATAAAATCGAGGTGTCACACAATTCTGGTTTAGTCTGTACAGTAGGTCGTCACTTGCAAGCACAAGAGATTAAGGATAAGCTCAACTCCCTAATTAGCGAAGCAGATCTCATAGATCCGAGTTTAGCGAGAAGATTGGATGAAATCAATCGCTGGGTGAAAGATGTTAAACCCGGTTCGCTAACTGCTAAGAAATTTGTGATGGCTTTTTTGCTACAGCTTATCCGAGATTCTCAGGTTTGGCTGGCAGTTCAATCTCTACCTTCGGAAAGAGAACAACAGGCGGCGTTTGAGTTAATGACTCCGGGAGAAAGGTATTGGTACAGTTATCTATTTCCTAAATGGTTGAGTGAAAACGATCGCAAATTTTACATTTGGAAACAAAAACTCAAGGCTGGCAAATTCGATCCGGCTGACGATCGCGTCATTCGTGCGATCGCATCCCGGATAGTCGAACGCCAAGGCAGTGTTTTGTATCGCTATGTAGCAGATCTTTCGATGGCCACCGATTCGATCGTTAGCAACCGCCAACAGCAGCCCCTCTGCATTCAAGTCACTACTCTTTCTGATGAGTTTTCGGAACAAAAATATCAAAAATGGCAACAAACTCTTCAAGCATGGGGGATTGACAGAGGACTATTTTTAAGTTATGATACAAAAGATGCAAATTTCCTGAACCAGTTAGTTAACATTGCATTATATAATAGTGATAATTTGCCCGCAGGTCGTTACCTCAAATTCCCCTAAATTCACCCGATCTGCTGCTGAGAATAGTTCGACTGCTAAAAACTCGGTGAACAAGAAATTTTGAATAACTTACATATTCCCGAATTCTCGACAATACCAAAAACCTAATCCTCAGACTGCTTCCCCGAAAAGGGAAGGCTACGCCAAGATTTGTCCTCCCATTTTTTGTTTCCGGGATGAGTCTGGCAAACTGTGGCAAAAGGCGTCAATTTAATGTTAAACGTAGCACCAGTCTGCTGTTTGAGTATGAGGCCCTCGATCCCCCCTAGCCCCCCGAAAGCAAGGGGGGGACAGGAAGCACTCAAAGTCCCCCTTGCTTTCGGGGGATTTAGG
>JAYUGZ010000559.1:0-3921 GCA_043767465.1 Cyanobacteriota bacterium | reverse complement strand
TCGAGGGTTTCTAGGGGTTGTTGGCTGTGGTTGACGGTGGCGGGTGCTGGTGCGGTGTTTTGTTTGAGGTTTTCCCAGAGTCGATCGACCTTTCGCAGGCCTCCAAGGGCATCTCCCGGCACTTGGGAGAGGATTTGTTCGGTGAGGGACATCGGGTTTTAGTATTAGAGTTGTTACAATCAAACAGAGAAACCCGGTTTGTGAAAAACCGGGTTTTTATCCCGTCGGTAAATCTGGGGAATTATTTTCAATCAGCCGTGCTTAACTCTTCAACCCGCAGCCGATCGCACAAAATTCGCTCGCACACAATACCACCCGTCTGGGCACACCTGCAAACTTCCAACTCAGCCGAGGGTACTGCTTCAAACAACAAACGTTCTCCCGGAAACACCGTCCGCTCAAAATACCAGTTAGGAACGTTTGTAATCCGAGCGATTTGCATTTTGTTGGTAGTATTCAGATACCAACACAAAATGCGCGTATGACGTTCGGAAGTTACCTCATTCAGTGTCAAATTCATTTTTTTAACTTGTTTGTGAAATTGGGCGATCGAGCGGCGACTGGCCTAAGCTTAATATAGCATATTACCAGTTTAAAGCAAATTTTTTATACATATTTTTGGTTAATTAACAAATGCGCCCACAGAAACCTTTGCGCTTTCGGCGTGTTCCCAAGAAGGTGCAAAAGGCGACATTGCTAAAGCGCAAGATTTCCATCCTCCCCGCACAGGTGCGTTCAACAATTGACAGTGACCCACTGAACCTCTTTGCAGTTTGTAGTGACCGCAAAAAGTACACTTGGAAGTAGGATTGCAGCCGCGCTCGCTAATTACAAGGTTGGGATTGCTGTCGATGTTGTTGTTGGGTTTGAGAGTTAGAGTTTGCATTAAAGTATTTTTTAAATTGTCACTCTCAAGTATGACAGCCGGATGTCAGTAGGTGCGTCTATCTTAAGGCTTAGTTCGCCTTTTAAGTTTTGTTGAGGGATCGATACAAAACATATGATTTTTGACAGTAAAAATCTAGGGATCAATTTAGTTTTTTTATTGTCGAATTTGCTTCCGCTGCTTTACTGCTGCTCGGCTTGCCTAGGAATGTACTTCCTTAGACGCAAGCTAATTATCCTCGCCTAACTTGCTGAACAAATCGGCTAAAATTGTATTTGAAAATAAAAAACCTTCAGGATCGCTCAACCTCAAATTTCCCGACAGCGGCAGTTGCGCGCCTTCGCCCAAAGTTGCGTGAAGCGGAGCTATCCCGTAGGGAATCGCCCCAGCGTCAGTCACAATTTCCACCCATCGAAGCCGCCAGTAAGGCTGCAAACAATCCCAAATTTTATCAACCGTTTGCTGAGTAAACTTTTCAGTCAGCACCGACAGGCTAACTCCTGCTGCTAAACGCAAACCCAGCATCAGCGTTTCTAACAAAACATCATTTTCTGAAACTTGAAAATTTTGCTCGGTTTCTGGCTCGATATCCGGCTGAGTTTCCCCTGCAAGTTTTGGGGTAGCTGGAAAATTCCTCTCCGCAAGATTTCGCACCCACTGATAATATTCCTGAGTTTTGCGAGGCCTTGTCACCCTCCGCCCTTGCACGTAACTCGCCGCCCCCATTCCCAAACCGTAATAAGGGCGATTTTCCCAATAAACGCGGTTGTGGCGGCACTGATAGCCGGGTCGAGCATAATTACAAATTTCGTAATGTTCGTAGCCGGCATCGGTCAAATTTTCCTGCGCCAAACGGTACATAGCAGCAGCGGTTTCATCGGCTGGAAGCGGGTGCGCGCCTGCTTCAAAGTAGCGCCCGAATGCAGTTAAGGGCTCAACAATTAAGTCGTAACTCGACAGGTGAGTCGGGCTAATTTCCACCGCCGATTTTAAGGAATTTTCCCACTGTGCTAAAGTTTGGTGCGGCAGTCCGGAAATTAAATCTAAACTGAAATTGACAATCCCAGCCGATCGCACTATTTCCACGGCTTCAAAAATTTCTGCTACAGAGTGCGATCGTCCGCAAGCTTGCAGCAATTCATCCTGAAAAGCTTGCGCTCCCAAACTAACTCGATTTACTCCCGCCGCTGCATATCCCCGCAACTGTTCTAAAGTAAATGTGCCCGGATCTATTTCTATAGAAATTTCGGCCCCAGCAGCAATCCCAAATTTACCGTCGAGAGTCTCTAAAATATGGCTCAATTGACTGACAGAAAGCAGCGAAGGTGTGCCGCCACCAAAAAAAACTGTCTTCAGAGATGCGCCTAAATTTTCAGTTTCTTGAATTTCTTGACACAGTATCGGAACGTATTGCAGAATTGTGCCGGAATTATCGCCATTTTTGCGATCGCCCACCACAAAAACCGGAAAATCGCAGTAGTAACAGCGGCGGCGACAAAAAGGTATGTGCAGGTAAGCCGAACTGGGAATGCCGGATTTTGCCACTTGCGCACTTTTTTTCAATTCAAATGTTAAATAATCTGTGGTAGGGTTCATTACATCTCAAGCCAAAATTGCCAGTTCAAATCTAAAGTTTTAATTAAACTGTCAGAAATAATTATGTATATTATGACGGATTGTTAATAAAAGCACAATCATGCCGATCGGCTTTTCCAGTTTAACTGCCATCTGTTTTGAGTAGCAGTAATTCCCGAATAGACTACTCTACGGGCTGTTTGCACCAATTTATCAGAGCCGATCAGCTACGGTGAATGACGAGAAGCTCGTTAGCGAAGCCCTCTAAGAGGATCGCACGTCCCCCAAATGGTACAACGGCGAAATATAAGTTCATAAAAATCCGTCAGTAGATATAGCGATATCCGATCGCAACTAGGAAAAAACTATTAGCACTGGAAAGATATAATATAAACAAATTTATTAACCTAGAACTCATGCTAGACGCAATCATAATTATCTCATTTATCATCGCAGGCGGAGGTATCGGATATTACGGAGTCGAACTGCTGCCGAACAACCTGCTGGAGCAAGTTACAAATATACAAGGTTTAAGTTCCGTACTCGGCTCGTTTGGAGCATTAATCGGCTTCGTGTTCGGATTAGTGGCTCAAACAACCTACCGGCGGGTAGAAAAGCAAGTCCGCGATATGCCGGTGGAAATGCTGCTGACACGGGCGATCGGCTTAATCATCGGACTGCTAGTCGCGAACTTAATGCTGGCTCCGCTGTTCCTGCTGCCCATCCCCCGCGAATTCGGCTTCATCAAACCTCTAGTCGCAGTCTTGGGAAGCGTCATGTTCGGCTTCACAGGTGTTAGCTTGACAGACACCCACGGCCGCGCTTTCTTGCGGCTGATCAACCCCAAAAGCTTAGACACAGTGTTGGTATCCGAAGGCACTTTCAAACCAGCCGCTGCCAAAGTTGTCGATACAAGCTGCATAATTGATGGTCGGATTGAAAACCTGCTAGAAACAGGTTTTCTCGAAGGTCAAATTATTATCCCCCAATTCGTGCTGCAAGAACTGCAACTGGTAGCTGACTCCGCCAACGATCAAAAGCGAGTGCGCGGGCGCCGCGGCTTAGATGTACTCAACCGCATCAAAGAAACATATCCAGAACGGATTCAAATTCACTCTGCTGACTACGAAGATATAGCCACAGTCGATGCTAAATTAGTCCGCTTCGCTTTGGAGATAGACGGCGTTTTGCTCACCAACGATTACAACTTATCGAAAGTAGCTACCGTCCAAAAACTGGCTGTTTTGAATATCAACGATTTGACTCATGCAGTGCGCCCGACTTATTTGCCCGGAGATACGATCGAACTTAAGATCCGCAAAGAAGGCAAAGAACCATCTCAAGGAATCGGTTACTTGGATGATGGCACAATGGTAGTAGTGGAAGCAGGTAGCAGCTACGTCGGCGCCGAAGCCCGAGTCGTAGTCACCAGCGCCCTGCAAACCAGCGCCGGCAGAATG
>JAYUGZ010000558.1:0-9718 GCA_043767465.1 Cyanobacteriota bacterium | reverse complement strand
GCCGAAGTTAACTGAAGTTTAAGAATAACTAGCTTGTCTCAACTGCTCACTGCTTTAGAGTTCCCAGCCACTGTCTGGAAGCTGAATAATGGGTTAACGGTGATTCACCAGCGGATGGCGGCCACACCCGTGGTCGCGCTAGACGTGTGGGTGAGGGCTGGCGCTACGAAGGAAGCCGATTCTTGGTCGGGAATGGCTCATTTTTTAGAACACATGATATTTAAAGGGACGGAGGATCTCGCCCCGGGAGAATTTGACCAAATAATCGAAAATCGCGGCGGTGTCGCCAATGCAGCTACAAGTCACGACTACGCCCATTTTTTTATCAACGCTGGGGCAGAGTATTTAGCAGAAACGGCGCAACCACTGGCAGAATTGCTGCTGCGCGCTGCGATTCCCGATGCGGAATTCGATCGCGAGCGAGATGTGGTACTCGAAGAAATCCGCCAAGCTCAAGACGATCCCGATTGGCTCGGTTTCCAAGCAATGATGGAAACAGTTTACCAGCAACATCCCTACAGGCGATCGGTATTAGGCACAGAAGAATTGCTGATGTCGCGAACTCCCCACGAAATGCGTTGTTTTCATCGATCGCACTATCAGCCGGAAAACATGACTGTGGTGATCGTCGGGGGAATTGAGGAACAACAAGCTAGAGATGTTACAGGGAAAGCTTTCGAGCAGTTTTCTGACAGGTGGGATTGTCCCAAATTTACAGCAGAAGCGGAACCGCCGTTAGTCGAAATTCGCCGCCAGGAACTCCGTCTTCCCCGATTGGAACAAGCGCGGCTGATGATGGCCTGGACAGGGCCCGGAGTTGAACAGTTGCAAAATGCTTGCGGCTTGGATTTGCTCTCGGTGTTGCTCGCAGACGGGCGGACTTCGCGTTTAGTCCGGGAACTGCGGGAAGAATTACAATTGGTACAGGCGATCGAAAGCTCTTTTTCGCTACAACGGGAATCGAGTTTGTTTACTATTTGTGCTGTGTTGGAAGCGGAAAATGTCGAACAGGTGGAAGCTCGGATTTGCGATCGGCTTTGGGAATTGCAATCTGAACCGGTTTCTGAGCAGGAACTGATGCGCTGTAAGCGTTTGCTGTGCAACGACTTTGCTTTCTCCCTCGAAACGCCGGGACAGTTAGCCGGTCTTTACGGATATTACAGTACGATCGCCACTGCCGAATTAGCGCTCAGCTATCCTACCAGGATTCAGGCATTTAAACCATCAGACCTCCAGCGCTTAGCTCAACAATATCTCTCTCCCCGACGCTACGCCGCCGTGGTACTCAAACCAGTCTGATTGTTAAATCCGTGAAAATAAATATCTTTTGTACCGGATAAATCTTGGTTTGTCCGGGGTTTTCTGCGCTGGTGGCGCACCCGGAGCGAGTAGATTTTGTTACATTTAGATATTGTGCGTCAAACCCTAGCTGGTCTGACAGCATCAGTCTTGAACGCACCACTATCAAAGAAACCGGGTTTTTTACTTAATCTGTGAACTACAGCGCGTCTTTTCGTGAAAAACCCGGTTTCTGATCACCCGTGCGCCAGGACTGATCATCAAAAGATCCAAATGGAAAATAGCAAAATGGCGATCGAGTAATTATCAATTACCTTTTTCCCAATTACCCATTCCCGATTACCAATTACCAACTAAATTAATCATGAAAAATGAAATTCAGCGCACGGTTTTAGACAACGGTATGGTTGTCTTAGCATCAGAAAATCCAGCAGCAGATATTATTGCGGCTAGGATATTCCTGCGCGCCGGTAGCCGCTGCGTACAGCCGGAACAAGCAGGATTGTGTCACTTGCTGTCGGCGGTAATGACTAAGGGAACCGATCGCCTGTCTTCGCTAGAAATTGCCGAACGTGTAGAATCAGTAGGAGCGAGGTTGAGTACCGACTCGACTACAGACTATTTTTTAGTGAGTTTGAAGACGGTTGTTGCCGATTTTCAGGACATTTTGGAGTTGGCGGCCGAATTGATGCGATCGCCCACTTTCCCCGAAGCTGAAGTCGAACTCGAACGCCGCATTGCGATATCGGCAATTCGATCGCAGCAAGAACAGCCATTTGCGATCGCCTTTGAGCAATTGCGACACGCCATGTACAAGGAACATCCCTATGCTTTCTCCACCTTGGGAACGGAAGCTACGATGTCAAAGCTTACCAGAAACGAGCTCGAACAGTTCCACAAAACCTATTTCCGTCCCGATAATGTAGTTATTTCTGTAGCCGGCAGAATATCTACCGAAGATGCGATCGCCCTGATCGATCGCACGTTTGGCGACTGGAAAGCGCCTTTAACACCCCTCCCAACTTTAACCGTCCCCCCGCTGACACCCTCCCCTCAATCCGTGGCTAAAGCGCAAGATACCCAGCAATCAGTGATTATGTTGGGCTACCTCGCACCCTCAGTCAAAAATCCCGACTACGCAGCGATTAAATTGCTGAATACCTATTTGGGTAACGGTTTGTCGAGCCGGTTATTTGTGGAATTGCGGGAAAAGCGGGGCTTGGCTTACGATGTTTCCGCGCTCTACGCGACGCGCCTGGACACGGCTCAGTTTGTCGCGTACATGGGTACGGCGCCCGAAAATACGGTGACTGCTTTTGAAGGATTGCGCACTGAGGTCGATCGACTCGCCAACATCCAACTCAGCGAAGAAGAATTGCAAGCTTGCAAGAATAAAATGCTCGGTCAATATGCTTTAGGAAAACAAACTAATTCGCAAATTGCCCAAGTTTTAGGCTGGTACGAAATTTTGGAATTGGGAATTAAATTTGACGAGCAATTTCAAGCAGAACTTGCCGCGGTAACAACTGCTGAAGCTCAGGAAGCTGCTAAGAAATACTTCATCGAACCGTATGTTTCTCTGGTTGGCCCGGAGGCGGCGATTCAGGAATTGGGTTTGGTGGCTGTTTGTTGAGGAATTGGGCGAGTTAAGTAAGGTGCGTCAGATTGGGTGATTTGAGCGATCGACCAAATCACTCAACCTAACGCACCCGACAAGTTTCTACCACTGAGAAAACCTAGATGAACAACCAACCTGAACTAAACAAATACAAGCAAGAAATAGCAGATTTGTACACCCGCAGAAGTCAAACCTATGACAATAGTGATTGGCATTTACAAATTGCTCGCCGTCTGGTACAATACGGGCGAGTTAGTTCTGGGCAACAGGTTTTAGACATTGCAACGGGAACAGGTCATGTGGCGATCGCAGCCGCTGAAATTGTTGGCTCTGAAGGTCGAGTTATCGGCATAGATATTGCAACGGGAATGCTCGATATAGCCAGAAACAAAGCTCAAAAATTAAGCCTCAATAATACAGAATTTCTGCTGGCAGATGCCGAAGTGCTAGACTTTCCAGTCAATACCTGCGATCGCATTTTTTGCTCTTCAGCCTTCATCTGGATGTCGGATCTGCACGCCGCCCTCACCCACTGGCACGCATTTCTCAAACCAGGAGGAATCATCGGCATTCATGCCTTCGCAGACACCGCATTTGTAGGCGGAGTTGTGACGCAGAAAGTAGCCGAAAAATACGGAATTTTATTCAATATGAGCAAACCCACAGGCACTGTTGAAAAATGCCAAAACCTGCTCGAACAAGCAGGATTTAAAGAAATAGAGATTAAAATCGAACAAGACGGCAGCTATATCAGTTTAGAAAAAGCAAAAGCAATGTGGGCCGGAAGTTCCCATCCCGCCCCCGGACAATATCCGCCTCCTTTGTCAACACTTTCAACCGAGCAATTAGCGCAAGCCAAGGCTGAGTTCGAGAGTGAGATAGAAGCATTGCAAACCGAGCGAGGAATTTGGAATGATATCACCACTTTTTATGTTTTTGGTCGGAAATAGCAGCAGGGTGCGAACTTCATAAATTACTCAATATCTGTGTGTATCCATCTGCGTTAATCTGCGTGCATCTGCGGTTAAATATTCCAAATCTGCCAGCACTGTTAGATTAAGACAATTTAAGACACTCGATTTTATCGGACGCTTTTCATCCCAAAATACGATCGCAGAATAAAACTTAATTGCAGCCGATGAATTCAAAAGCTCAAAAGTTTGACGTGCAACTCCCTCGTCGTCAAACCCAAGAAAGTAAACAGTATCATCAAAAACCACAGGTTTATCAGCTATTTCACCGATTAACCTGAACTCCAATTTTTTATAAAGCCCGCCGATCGCAATTTTCCAAGGTTTGAAGGTATAATCGCCCACTCCAAAAATCGCAAATCGAGGGCTATTTTGATAAATTTTGCTTTTCCGATTATCTAAATAATGCCCGCGATCCTCCAGATAACGCCCAGTTTTAGGAGCTATTTTTTTGATAGTTTCGGTTGATTCCCCAATAAATTTTTGAGTAATTAGCATATATCGATCGGTAGCATTAATTCGATTTTGAGCAACACCAGATCCTTTGATCAGCGGAAACAGATAAGTTTCCTCAATATCGATAACTTCTCCCAATGTATTGACAAAATAATTGTCAATTTTCTTAAATTCCATTACACTAGAACAGTCGTGCTTGACACCAGATCGCCATTTTGTCCCTGACTTCACAGCATATAAATCGCTCAATTTACTAAAAGCATCTATATCCTTAACCAGGAGATTGTTGTGATATCCAATTCTGTGGCATTCTGAACTTTCTAAACTGCTAAATACATCACAGAAGTAGTTACGCGAATGAGCGTCAAATTTGCAAACTAACAAACAAGCATCAACATTTGCATCAAAATATTTTTTAGCATCTATTGTGTAAGTTGCACATTCAGCGAGATTGAGTTTTTGAGAGTGAAGGTAATTCAATAACTTTCTGGCAGTCGAAGTCTTGCAAAGCATCGCCAGATCGGCATCGCGCTTTTGCAGCCATTGCACCGCCTGAATCAGCATCCATTCTGAAATATCAAAATTACTCTTACCTGTGAGAGCATCTAAGCCGATGTGATTTTGAAAATTGTTTTTTTTAGGTAAATTTTCGCTGCGAATAGTTCCTTGTTGCGAGTTTGTTACCCAAGGAAAATTGCCGAGTACAAGCAGTCTATCGCTACACTGACTGAGTAACGATGCCCAATCAAATTGAAAGAAATCTCCGTGCCAAATATCACATCTTTCATCCTGAAATAATTGCTTATTTAGTCTGATTTGTGTTAAGTAACTTTGATTTATTTCAACCCCGATAATCTTGGCTGCGGATGGAAAAGAATGTGCAGCAGCTTGAATAAAATTACCGACACCGCACGTTGGCTCAATTATGGTGCCAGGATTGACATTAAGTTCTACTAATTTGTGGCACACCATCTCGGCTAATGCCGGCGGTGTCTGAAAATCGCCGTATTCTAGTTTTGTTTTGCGATCGTTGGAACTCATCGGTTAGACTTATAAACTGCGATTGATGTTTTGCCATAAATCGGCGATCGCAAACCTAGAAAGATGACCAACATTCGTTGTTGCGATTACAACATCCACAACATCAAGAGTCATCGCCTGTGCGGCCAAAATCATATCGCTGTCAATCGTCTTATCACCTGCTGTCGGTTGTCCTTGCTGACGAGCTTGTGCCCAAAACCTTGCAGCTTGTCGCATAGCAGTAGTTGTAATGGGTAAATACTCTACCAAGTTGGCTAATTCATCTAATCGAGCAATACCCCTTACCTTGTTTGCCCGCAGCAACTCTCGGCGAACTTCATAATCGGCTATTTCGGGAATAATCACTCGAATATTGGATGTAATAAGCGTTTGCAACCAGCGAGTACAAAGAGTGCTTTCAGAAGATAGCTTTGGATTCGTAACTAAACCAATTGGCCCTGCATCCAGAACAACGACTCTGCTCACCAACTTACACCTTTTAATTCAATAGGAAATAGCTGGCGTTCAGATAAACGATCTTCGTCAAGAGCATGAATCAGATACTCACCTGTTTCTTGCTGCTCTTCGCCATCTTCTTCATCCATCCAAGACTGAAGCAGATTAACGGATTTTGTCTGCTTTTGTTTTAGCAGAATATGTTCTATCAGCAGTTGCAGAGTATATGCTTCTGTCGAAAGCCCTTGTTCTTCAGCTCTTTGTGTTAAGTATTGCTCTATTTCTGGTGTTAGGCTGAGGGTGAGTGTCATAGGTGTTTTTATAGCCGTACTTTTATACTTTACAACCTACTAGGCTAAGCTGGCTATATTACAAGATGGTTCACTTAAAAAGATAATTGATCAGCGCGCATCTGACTTAACCCAGAAGTATCATAGTCTCTGCGATTGCCACGCTCTTGTGCTCGCAATGACAAAAAATGTTTGAACCGTATTGGCGATATTACACCGGAACAGGGATCAATCATAAGTCTGCTAATCAAATTAATCCGGGTGCAATGAAGTCTTAAAAAAATAGAGGGCGGGTTTCACATAAAACTAGACCACAAAAGTCAAATTTTATACTCTAAACCCGCCCTCGCAAAACTCCCTTAATAAGCGTCTTGCAGTTCGTAAAAATCAGGCGAAATGTAATCTTTCCGCAACGGCCAGCCTACCCAATCTTCGTTCATCAAAATCCGTTTCAGATTCGGATGTCCTTCGTAGACAATGCCGTACATATCGTAGGATTCCCGCTCTTGGAAATCTGCTGCTTTCCAAATCCAGTAAACTGATGGCACTCTCGGATCTTCGCGGGGGATGAATACTTTGACGCGGACTTCTTCGGGATGCGAAGCATTATCCGTCAGTTTAGCCAAGTGGTAGACGCTGACTAAATCTTGTCCAGGGCCTTGGTCGTAGGCGCACTGGTACTGCATATAATTGAACCCGTAGGCATACAGCGCTGTTGACATCGGAATTAGGAATTCTCGATCGACCTTTAGTATCTCCACACCCAAATTATCGGCAGCCAAAGCTTCGTGATCAAAGCCATTCTGAGTCAGCCACTGAGAAACCTTCCCAGCTTCAACAATTGAAGTTTCTGTCTCAGCCACGTTGTACCTCCTGTTTTTGTCCTGCAAGCAGGGCGGGCGGTACGGGCATTCCCATCGCTTCCGTCAGTTCCTTTGGTGGGGCCATCCGCCCGGGAATTGACAAATATTTGCCGTCCAAAATGTCATCTACTACTTTCATTTTGTGGGGTCTGGTGTAGTAGCGGTGAGTGGGTAACAAGTTGGCCCGTTCTTGCATCGAATCGTTGGCGATTTTTTTGCGCAGTTTGACGATCGCATCAATAATCGCTTCGGGACGCGGAGGACAGCCGGGGATGTACACATCTACGGGAATCAGTTTGTCAACGCCTCTGACTGCTGTGGGGGAGTCTACGCTGAACATTCCGCCGGTGATGGTGCAAGCGCCCATGGCGATCACGTATTTAGGCTCGGGCATTTGTTCGTACAGCCGCACCAAGATGGGGGCGTACTTCATGGTAATTGTACCGGCGGTGATTAACAAGTCGGCTTGCCGGGGACTCGATCGCGGTACTAAGCCGAATCTGTCGAAGTCGAAGCGCGAACCAATCAAAGCTGCAAATTCGATAAAGCAGCAAGCCGTACCGTAAAGCAGTGGCCACAGGCTGGAAAGTCTCGCCCAGTTATAGATGTCATCAACCGTGGTTAGGATGACGTTTTCTGATAATTCGGATGTGACTTGCGGCCGCTCTGCGGGATTGACAATTAGGGATTTTTGTGTTTTGTCAGAACTTAAGACCATTCTAAGGCTCCTTTGCGCCATGCGTAGACAAGAGCAATAACGAGAATTGTGATAAAAAACAAGGCTTCGATGAAAGCCAAGAGTCCTAGCTGGTTGAAAGCCACCGCCCAAGGGTAAAGGAATACAGTCTCTACGTCGAAGATGACGAAGACCAGGGCGAACATATAATACCGGATGTTGAACTGAATCCAGGCTCCGCCGATCGGCTCGACGCCAGATTCGTAGGTAGTGCGTCGGTCGTAGGGACGACTTTTGGGCCGCAGTACCTTAGACGCCGTGAGGGCGAGGATAGGCACTAAGCTAGAAATTAGCAGGAAGCCTAAGAAATACTCGTAGCCGCTAAGTGCAAACACGGTGTATGATTACTGCCTCTGTGAAAGGGTTCTGTAACTTGTCTTTAGGTATTATATCGATTTTGTGTAGCTGAGATTGTCAATTGGTTGAGATAAATCGTCCATCTTCTGCAATAATTTTAATGTATATTTTTAATAAAACCGGAATATCCAGGCTAAGCCAACAATTTTTTAACTGCCTGTGGAAGACGGGCGGCTGCCTGTGGACGCTAAGTAAGACCACGATCGACTTAAATGTCGAACATCCTTGTGGTGTCCCAACGTGGCATCGGCGGTTGAGACGGGAAATCTCGAAGACGAATAAGACCGTCCTAATCTGAGTTTTAGTTGGAAGCCCCAACTATAGCGAAGTTTGGCTGAGGTACTTCACGATTAGCTTACCTACTCTTTTTGGAGCTATGAGCGATCCAGCCACTGAGACTAAAACCCTAGATAGGCACGAGTGCCGCGCCTGCGGCTACGTCTACAATCCGAAAAAGGGCGATCCTAAAATTGACATTGCCCCAGGCACGGCTTTTGAAGATTTGCCCATGACTTGGGTCTGTCCTGTTTGCGCGGCGCGCAAGCCGATGTTTCAAAACCTCGGTCAGCAAGAAGGGGTATCGGGCTTTAAGGCAAATCAGCGCTACGGTGTCGGTGTGAACGGCATGACTGAAGGTCAGAAAAGTTTGCTGATTTTTGGCGGCTTGGTCGTTGGTTTCTTGTTTTTACTTAGTATGTATGGTTTGCAGTGAGACGATTGTGAGATTTTGGCAACGAATTGTAATGTTATTGGCGGCTGCGCTCATTTGTACGAGTTGCAGCACCGTCAGTTCTGTGAGTTACAACCCCTGGCAGGTGATTTCCTTGCCAACTTCGGCTAATTTGCAGGATATTGCCTTTACGGGCAATTCTGATCACGGCTGGGTTGTGGGTTCGGAGGCGACTCTGTTTGAAACCTCTGACGGCGGCACCAACTGGAAGCCGATCGCACTGGATATCGATGACACTAGGTCGCGTTTCTCCTCGGTGAGTTTTGCGGGCTCCGAAGGTTGGATTGTCGGTCAGCCTTCGGTTCTGCTCCACACAGAGGATGAGGGTAAGTCGTGGACGCGGATTGCTTTGAGCTCTCAATTACCAGGTTCTCCGAGTACGATCGCAGCGATCGGCCCAAATACGGCTGACATGACGACGGATGTCGGAGCAATTTACCGGACTTCTGACGGTGGCAAAAATTGGAAAGCGATCGTCCAGGATTCTTTTGGGGTAGTTCGCAATATCAACCGTTCTGAAGACGGACAGTATGTTGCAGTTTCCTCGAAAGGCAATTTCTATTCGGTGTGGAAACCAGGACAAGAAGCTTGGGAACCTCACAACCGCAACAGTTCTCGTCGCCTACAAAATATGGGCTTTACCAAGGACGGGCGTTTGTGGATGCTCGCCCGCGGCGGTCAGATTCAGTTTAGCGACGCCGAAAGTGCTGAAGGTTGGGGAAAACCATTTTTTCCCGATCGCCAAGCGAGTTGGGGTTTGCTAGACATGGCTTACCGGACTAACAGTGAACTTTGGGTAGCCGGCGGCGGCGGCAATTTGCTGTGCAGTTTGGACGGCGGGAAAACTTGGCAAAAAGACCGCGAAGTTGAGGATGTTCCTGCTAATTTTTACAGGATTGTCTTTATGGGCCCCGATCGCGGA
>JAYUGZ010000557.1:0-1501 GCA_043767465.1 Cyanobacteriota bacterium | reverse complement strand
GAAATACTAACTATTTTTGTTTGATATTTGTCAGTTAAAGACTGCTGGCAATCTAACAGCAACTGATGCAGTTGATTGCGGTCTTGCAAGAGATTAGCACGGTGCGGTATTACTGTCATGAAAGCGAGAATAGCAGATTTGTCAGAAAGAGTGCGAGATAAGATAAGTCGGCGGTTGAAACCGCTACTACACAAAGGAAGTCCGCCTCCGCGGACTGAAGAAGATAGGGTAATTTTAACCGCCCACTCTTCAACCCGCGCACCATCCGGGTTTGGTTTGTATAGACGCGGTTTCAACCGCCCGGTCTTCTGATCTCAAGCGTATTGCGTTAGAACCCCTATTTCGATCTAAGCACGGCAGGGCGATCGCCAAACATCACTTTTCGCGTTTTCCTCTACAACTGGCCTCTGTTGGGGAAAAAACAGACGAGAGGTCGTTAGCACAGCCCGCCCCTACGGGGGCTACGCCAACGAAGAGGATCGCACGAAACATTTAGACACAAAACTTTAAGATTGAGAGGGCGAGTTTCGGCAAAACACGATCGACCCCGCAGACGCTTGCAGAGGGGCATTACCGGGCGCGCCAGAGTCCGCAAAACCTCTCAACGGATGCCCGCCACACTCTCAACCGAATACAGAGTACACCTACTGAACCAATAAAATTGTAAAATTACTAGACTGCTATTAATTGAATCAAGTTTGTGTAATGACAACAAAGTTAATTGAACGTTCAAATAGTAAATTGTGGCTAGCGGCAATCAAGCCGCCCATGTACAGCGTTGCCGTGATTCCCATTTCAGTAGGAACTGCAATTGCTTTTGCTGAAACTAAAACGATTAATTCGTCAATTCTTTGGACATTTTTAATCTCAGCCATTTTGATTATAGCATGGCTGAATCTCACCAATGATGTATTTGACTCGGAAACAGGCATCGATAAAAATAAAGCACATTCCTTGGTTAATCTAACCGGAAATAAATCTTTAATTTTCTGGCTAGCTAATCTATTTTTAGCTTTGGGAGTGTCGGGAATCTGCGGTATTTCCTGGTGGCAAAAAGACCCAACAGTAATTTTGCTAGTAGTTTTGTGTTGCGCCCTTGGCTACACTTATCAAGGGCCTCCGTTTCGTCTTGGCTATCAGGGTTTAGGCGAAATAATCTGCTTTTTCACCTTCGGGCCACTAGCACTTGCTGCTGCTTATTACAGTCAAACTCAAACTTGGTCAGCAACTAATTTTGCTGCTTCGACAATCATCGGAATTACTACGAGTATCATCTTATTTTGTTCGCACTTTCATCAAATTGATGACGATTTGGCGGCGGGGAAAAAATCGCCGATTGTCCGACTCGGTACGAAAAAAGGTGCACAGTTGTTGCAGTGGTTGTGCGGCAGCATTTATGCTTTGACTGTGCTGTTTGTGCTGTTGCGAATGTTCCCAATTTGGACGCTGTTGATTTTTGGGAGTGTGTTTTTTGCGATCGACCTTTGCCGCCCTGTCACAG
>JAYUGZ010000556.1:0-1502 GCA_043767465.1 Cyanobacteriota bacterium | reverse complement strand
CTACCATGATTAATCGTAGGGAAACGGCACTGCCGTGTCCTGATTTCTTATCTGCGTCAATCCGCGTCTATTAGCTATTTAGCAGTCACTAACTGGGCAGGCAGCCTTTTAAACGCCAACCTTTCATTCTCAATATCCACAAAAATCGTATCCCCATCCACAAAATCTCCCCGCAAAATACCCTTCGCCATTTGCGTTTCCAACTCCCGCTGAATTCCCCGTTTCAAAGGCCGCGCACCGTACACTGGATCGTAGCCTATTTCTGCTAAGAAGTCGATCGCAGATTCCGACAATTTCAGAGACATTTTGCGATCGGCCAAACGCTTTTCCAACCGCTTAACTTGCAACAATACAATCTGCCGCAATTCAGCCTTAGTCAAACTGTGGAAAATAATCATTTCATCAATCCGGTTCAGAAATTCCGGGCGGAAAGTAGCCCGCATCGACTCCATCACCCGACTCCGCATTTGTTCCTCATCTCCCGCTACATCTAAAATGTATTGAGAGCCGACATTCGATGTCATAATAATCACAGAATTCTTAAAGTCTACTGTATGACCTTGAGCATCTGTAACGCGACCATCATCCAGAATTTGCAGCATGATATTGAAGACATCCGGGTGCGCTTTCTCGATTTCATCAAATAGAATCACCGAGTAAGGACGGCGACGCACAGCCTCAGTTAATTGTCCACCTTCATCGTAGCCGACGTATCCCGGAGGCGCACCAATCAACCGCGAAACTGCGTGTTTCTCCATGTATTCCGACATATCAATTCGCACGATCGCCTCTTCTGTATCAAACAGATAAGACGCTAATGCTTTGGCTAATTCCGTTTTGCCAACACCCGTGGGGCCGAGGAAGATAAAACTCGCAACCGGACGGTTCGGATCGGCTAATCCTGCGCGCGATCGCTGAATTGCATCTGCAACCGCCGTCACCGCTTCATCCTGTCCAATTACCCGCTTGTGCAGTTCATCTTCCAAGTGCAGAAGTTTCTCCATTTCCGATTCAACTAACTTGCTAATCGGAATTCCCGTCCACTTAGAAATAATCTCGGCAATATCAGATTCGGTAACTTCTTCCCGCAGCAGAGTTTTACCTGTAATCTGACTTGCTGTCAGTTTAGCTTCCGCTTCTTTCAGTTGTTTTTGCAACTCGGTTAATTTGCTATATTTCAACTCAGCAGCGCGGTTAAGGTCGTATTTTAACTCAGCTTGTTGAATTTCAATGTTAACCTTATCAATCTGTTCTTTAATCTTTTGAATGCTGTCGATGACACCTTTTTCCGATTGCCATTGAGCATTCAAACCGCTTTGCTGTTCCTTAAGATTTGCTAAGTCTTTTTCCAGTCTTTCTAAACGGTCGATCGATGCAGCATTGCTTTCTTTTTGCAGCGACAATCTTTCCATTTCTAGCTGCAAAACCTTGCGATCGATTTCGTCTAGTTCTTCCGGCTTGGAAGTAATCTCCATTTTGAGTTTAGCCGCCGCTTCGTCCAT
>JAYUGZ010000555.1:0-9735 GCA_043767465.1 Cyanobacteriota bacterium | reverse complement strand
GGAACTGACCGAAAAATACCGTGACAGCAAAGAAGAAGAAGCCCTCAACGTCTACCGCACCGACGACCTCAAACACCCCGGCGTCCAAGTAGTAGACCAATCCGGGCCTGTTAACCTCGCAGGCGAAGTTTGGCTGCTGGAACGCGAACTAGATGTCCGGTTTCCCCAATACCAAATTGACCCGGCGAAATCGAGAATCCTGTTCAAAGAAAAAGGATGGAAAACCATAGTCGGTTTCCAAACCCGAAACCCCATTCACCGGGCGCACGAATACATCCAAAAATGCGCCTTAGAAACAGTAGACGGCTTGTTCCTGCACCCGCTAGTTGGGACGACTAAAGATGACGATATCCCCGCTGACGTGCGGATGCGCTGCTACGAAATTCTTCTAGAAAAATACTATCCAAAAGAGCGCGTAATTTTAGCAATTAATCCGGCGGCGATGCGCTACGCCGGGCCCAGAGAAGCAATTTTTCATGCTTTGATTCGCAAAAACTACGGCTGCACTCACTTTATTGTGGGGCGCGATCATGCTGGAGTTGGCGATTATTATGGCACGTTTGATTCGCAACACATTTTTGATGAATTTGAACCAGGAGAATTGGGAATTGTGCCGATGAAATTCGAGCACGCTTTCTATTGCACAGTGACGGAACAAATGGCTACAACTAAAACAAGTCCCAGCACTCCCGAACAGCGGGTGCATTTGTCGGGAACCAAAGTGCGGGAAATGCTGCGCGCTGGCAAATTGCCGCCGCCGCAGTTTTCTCGGCCGGAAGTCGCAGCCGAATTAGCCAAGGCTATGAATATTTTTAGTTACGAGATTTAAGTCTGGAACCTTGGTGTTGGAGACATTTTCAAGAGTTGTGAATTTTAAGTTTTGAGTTTTAAGTGGAAATTTTCAATTTAAAACTTAAAACTTAAAATTTGTCTGGTACTAAACATTTACAATCTAATTAAATTCCCTGAAAAGATTGGGGAATTTAACTTAAAATTAAAAACGGAAAATTCACAGCTATTTAAAAATGGGACTGAAGCGGCGGGAATTTTTGGAGCAAGCTGGCCGGATGCTGGCCGCCATCGGCATCAGCGAGGCGGGTTGGCTGCATTTGGGCGATCGCTACCTCGAAGCTTTAGCCCAGCCAACAGCCCGTAAATTGGCTTTGTTGGTGGGCGTTGACAAATATCCAGACTCGCCCCTGCACGGCTGCGTCACCGATGTCCAATTGCAGCGGGAATTGCTGATATATCGGTTTGGGTTTGCGCCGTCGGACATTTTGACTTTGACTGATGCTCAAGCTACTAGGGAAAATATCGAGACGGCTTTTGTAACTCATTTGAGCGAACAAGCAAAACCCGGTGATACGGTAGTTTTTCACTTTAGCGGCTGCGGTAGCCGACTCCGTTCGATCGACCTTCCCGGCAAAATGCAAAATAGTTTAGTGCCGGTGGATGACGTTTTGCCGCCCACCGCAAACGGATCTGTGAATGATATTTTAGAGGAAACGCTACTGCATTTGGTGCGATCGCTCGCGACAGAAAATGCGATCGCCATCCTCGACACCAGCTATTCCTATCCGGGTTTCCCAAAAAACGGCAACTTTCGCATTCGCTGCCGCCCCCGCGCCACCGTCGGGCAGCCAAGCCTCGCAGAATTAACGTTTGCTGAAGGTCTCAAATCCCGTCCAAATCTGCGATCGGCGGCCACCGTGCTTACCGCGGCCGCAAGTTCCCAATTCGCCGCCGAACAAGAGTGGAACGGATTTAGCGCAGGTTTGTTTACCTATGCCCTCACTCAAACTCTGTGGTGGGCAACTCCCGCTAGCAGCTTCAGCGTCTGTTTTAGCCGGGCTGCGGGTACAGTCGAGCAAATGGCGGGGTTATCGCAGCAACCGCAAATTCGCAATTACGATTTAACAGCCACGCCGGCGGTGAATTTTGCCAGTTTAATCTTGAATTCCCGTAGTGCTGACGGCGCTATCACGGCGGTGGAAGACGGCGGCAAAACTGTGCAGTTGTGGCTGGGCGGGTTGTCGCCCGGGGTTTTGGAGTCCGCAGGGGGCTCGGTGTTTGGTGTGGATTCCTCCGAGGGCGTGAAGCTGTTGCTGCGGGGACGCACTGGCCTCTGTGCTAAAGCCCAAGTTTTGGACGGGCTCGATCGCACAGAAGGGCAACTCGCAGCCGGCGAATTGGTGAGGGAACAAATTCGGGTATTGCCGCGAAACATCGGTTTGACAGTAGCTTTGGACTCGGGTTTGGAACGCATCGAGCGGGTGGACGCCACCAGTGCTTTCGCGAATGTGCCCCAAGTTTCGGCCGTAGGGAACGAGCAAGCTGCTGACTTTCGGTTCGGGAGAGTCCCGGAAACGATTGTGGCTCAAACTCAAGAGGCCCCTCAGCCTGCTTTGTATCAAGGCCGCTACGGTTTGTTTTCTTTGGGTCAAATACTGATTCCCGATACCCAGGGCGACGGGGGAGAAGCAGTCAAGATGGCGGTGCAGCGGTTGACTCCGCAGTTGAAAGCGCTGCTGGCGGCGAAGTTGCTGCGGCTGACTGCTAATGAGGAGTCTTCGCGGCTGAAGGTGCGGGCTGTTTTGGCAACTCTGACGCCACAAGCTCGGGCGGTGGCGCAGCGTTCGCCGGTGCGGGCCGGCGGTGATTACCGCCTCGAACCCCTGAGCGTGGAAAGCGAGAAGTCGGCAAAGTTCGATCTACTAAGCGTGCAGAACGGGAGCCGAATTCAGTACAGGTTGTATAACGATGGCGATCGCCCGGTTTACTTTGCGGTGTTTGGCTCGGACAGCGCGGGACGGCTATCTGCGATCGGCGCTGAGGGCAAAGACTCTGAGTCCTGGAAGTCGCGGGCGATCGCCCCTGGGGAGAATTTGAGCGTGCCGGCGGCTGGGGCTTTGGGATGGGCGGTATCTGGGGCGATCGGACTAGCGACAACTCAAATTATATTTAGTGAGACTCCGTTCGAGCGAACTCTGGCGGCAATAGAAATGCAGCAAGCAAGGGATGCCGTGTCCGTGGTGCTGTCGAATCCTTTAAATGTAGCGCGAGCAGTGCTGGAAGATTTGCACGCGGCTAGCATACCCGTGCAGAAAGTGGGGATATCGACGGACGATTGGGCTTTGGATGTACGTGTTTGGGCAACTTTAAGTTTTGTTTATCGAGTAGTTTAATTTGAGGATCGCCAAGGTTTTATGCAGCCTATAATCCGCCTATCTCCTAGTCCGAAATCGAGCTTCAATTCCAACTCCGTAAATGCCTAACTTCTGAGATTGGCGATCGATCGTAAATAGGAACTTTTACAGGATTGATGAAATCTCAAATACCGAGGGAGGCATGATGGTGGCGATTTTCTCGGAAAACAGAAGTAGGGCTTGCTGATTTCGCTCGGCAACAGCTATAGCAGTGGACAGTTTAATGAACGTCAACTACCCTCAAACGCCAGCCTTTAAGCTTTGGTTAGAAAGTCACCCCAGACAGGGCTAGCAGTGTGTGTGTACCTTAGCCGATCGGACTACCGACTAAACATCTCAACCTAGGGCGGCCAAAGAGCACCTCACCTAATTCACCCCATTCACATAAATTATTGACGGCTCTTAATAAACGGCTTAAGTTGTTGATAAAATGTTTTAATTTATCAAAAACATGGTAAAATGTTTTTCTAGTTTAACAAGATGAGCCAGCCAGCGGGAAAAATCCAAAAATCCCCGCAATTATTGAATGCTAGTAGTTTCAGACTAATGGCAGGCGGGCGAGTTCATCGCAGGCGAGCTGAGAATTTCAATCTCACAAATTGGTCAAACCATGGGAAGCTTTGCGAAAGTGAAGTTGTGGAAATTAACGGGAATATTGCCAGCGGGATTTAAGGGCGAACACCATCTTCGCTATAAAGCTGCGCTGTTAATTTTGGGTGTAACAATTTTGGCGGCTAGCATCGCTGCTTGTATCAGCTATCAAAGTGTGCGCCGCTTGATTGTGGGCAATTTAGAGCGAAATGCTTTGTTAGAAGTTAAGGAGCGCGGTAACAATATCGATCGCTGGATTGGCACTAGAAAGGCTGAGATAGAAATCCTCGCCAACACTCCTCCGGTGCGATCGATGAATTGGTCGGTGGCAGAGCCTTATTTAAAATCGGAAGTAAATCGATTGCAAGAATTCCTGCATTTGGCATTAATTGAACCCGATGGTTCTTATTTCACTACAAAAGTCGGCAGAGCTTTGATAAATGTCAGCGATCGCCAACACTTCAAAAAGGCAATGGCTGGACAAGTCTATGTTTCAGATCCTACCATTTCTCGCACGCTCAAACAACAAGGTATTGTTCCCATTTCGGCTCCGGTGTGGTCAAATTCGGCAAAGTCTATTGACAAAACCGTCAAAAAGCCGATCGGAGTAATGAACGGCGTCATTAGCATCGATCGAATTGCCGAAGTAGTAGGAAAGCTGGAATATGGGGCTGGAACTTACGCTTTTGTGCTGAATTCTCAAGGAGTGCCGATTGTCCATCCCGACACTCGGTTAATGGGAAATATCGACAAAGCAGCTCCCAGTCTTTTAGAGTCAGCAGATACTAATTTGGCGAATGTAGCCCGGGAGATGGTTTATCAAAAAACGGGCATTGTACTGACTCAAATCAATGACGCCAGAGTTTATGTTGCTTATCTTCCTTTAGAACAAGCTGAATGGTCGATCGCCCTGGTAATTCCCCGCGACAATATCGAGAAAGAACTGCTCCCCTTAAATACATTAGCAGCCACCGCCGCCGTACTTGCCGCCACAGCTATTTTGGCAGCAATTTTGGCACTGAAGCTGTTTGCCCAAAACTGCATTCGCACTCGCACAGAAGCCCTTCTGCACCGCTTGACCGGCCGGATTCGCGCTTGCTTGGGGCTCGATCGCATCCTTCAAACTACAGTAGACGAACTCGGTACTTTGCTCAAGCTCGATCGAGCAATTTTCGGGTGGTACGACCCCCGACAAGATACTGTAGAATTTTGCTGGGAATACTGTCGGGAAGGTTTACCGGGGCGCTTGGGAATCTTCGGCGCCCAAACAGGGCCCTGTGGAGATTTAGCTGCACGGCTTCATCGGTGCGAAACGATACTTCTCAAGAAAACCTGCGCCCCTGATGCCACAGCGTCTCAGGAAGTGGCGCATCTCGAACTCACAGACAGCCACTACGCAGCAGTACCCGTACTGACTCAGACTAATCGGTTGGGATATCTATTCGCCAGTGCCAATCGGCGGTTTGCTACTCCCGACGAAGTGGAAGTTTTGGAAGCAATTGCAGACTCGCTGGCGATCGCAATTTCCCAATCCCAACTCCAGGGACAAATTCAAGAAGAACTCAAACTTTTGGAAGAAGTATTAGCCCAACTCAGAAGAACCGAAGAGCATTTAGTACAAAGCGAAAAAATGACAATAGTCGGTCAACTCGCCGCCGGAATTGCCCAGGAAATTAACAACCCGATTAACTTTATTTACGCCCGCCTGATTCACGTCAACGATTATCTCAAAGATTTGCTGAATATAATTCGCCTTTATCGCGAACAATATCCCGAACCAGTGCCGATAATTGCCAAACAAATAGAGACCTTCGACCTAGATTTTATCAGCGAAGACTTGCCGCAAATTCTCAACTCTCTCAAAATAGGAACCGATCGCATTCGCCACATCGTCCTGGCTTTGTGGAAAATTTCACTTCCTGACGAAGCCAACAAAGAACGCGCCAACCTTCACGAAAGCATCGACAATATTCTGCTACTGCTGGCTCACCGGCTGGAGCAAGAAATAGTAGTAGTCAAGGAATACAGTAACCTGCCGCTAATTTTGTGTTATCCCAGTCAACTGAGCCAGGTATTCGCGAATATCCTCAGCAATGCGATTGATGCTGTTAAGGGTGCGGACAAATCAGAGCAAATTATTAAAATTAAAACACATATTGTCGAGCATTCTACAGGGAGGTTTATTGCAGTATCGATCGCCCATAACGGCTGCCGAATTTCGCCGGAAATTCAACACAGAATAGTTGACCCGTTTTACCCGACTAAATCCTTGAAAAACTTTACAGGATTGGGGCTGTCGGTTTGCTATAAAATTATTGTAGAGTTGCACGGCGGCCGCCTGACAGTTCAATCTCCAGTGCAATCTCAAATTGAATCTCAAAGTCAATCTCCAACGGGCGGCGGTGCTGAATTTATCATAGAATTGCCGATATTTTGAACTACCTTCACTAATACGATTTACAAAAAGCTGGCTACAACAAAAAAGTTTTTTTATCATCCCTTGAAAAGAACAGGTGCGTCGCCCTTAGATTGTTGCTTTTTATTGAGGATTGTCGATGGCGACGCACCCTACGGCTGATTGGGAGAAATTAAAAGAAGACCATTCATTACTCCAATCCTCTTCCTACCAGGTAGAAGTCGCTATCAACTGTCAACTGTCAACTGTCAACTGAACTCTTACCCATTGTGACAGGTTCCTGATAATTAGAAGTGTAACCGGGTAAAATTTTTATACTCGGTTGGGCAACTCGTAATGTTAAAGAAAGACGCACTTTACCACTTCTATTATAAATAGAACGATGTACAAGTTGATCCGTAAATAAAATAAACTCACCAGGTTGTAAAACTACCGCGTTCGCGTTCTCTTCTACTTCCTTGGGAACTCGAAAAAAATGATTCCCACTAAAAGGATCGGTGATTGTGACTTGACATTTTTTGAGTTCACTTTTCGGGATATATTCAAACCCGTTTGTCTCCGTTACTTCTGTTAAACCAATATAAATATTAATCGTTTTTCCATCCCCGGCAAGTAAATTAGGATAAATATCTCGATGCCAAAAAGGAATCAATTGACGTGAGGGATAATTCACCCATAATTCCGATCGCCATAATTTCAAATTATCCCCTAAATAAGCTGTCAGTATTTTTAATAAATTCTCATCTTGACACAGGTGCAACACCGCAGCAGAATCTAAATGTCTTTCCATATAAAATTGGCGTTGGTAACATTGAATTACCAGCAACATAATTGAACCAAATTGTAACCTCGAAAGGGCTTTTAATGCCTGAGTCAATAAAAGTTTAATGGGCGGTTTTGGTAAAACTTCCTTAAAGATATGATCGCAAATACTCGCGAGTTCATCCTGATTTAACTTGAGAGCATAAGGCCCCCATATCCCATCAGTAGCATCATGATTAATTCTCTCTTTCTCGACGGCTTGACTACAGCCAGTCCATAATAAACTTTTTTCCCATAACTCTTGACATAAATCATTATCTTGTGCTAATGTATGCAATGTTATTTCTTGTCCTGTTTGATTTAAAAATTTACCTGTTGTTAACTCAAATTCGGGAGAAGCTGCACATAAGAGACTACTATAGGCTCCCTTTTCTGGACTAATTCCTAAACCGAGATATTTACTCAAACTATGACCGATGGTAATATTAGATTGTACAAAACCCGGATGAACCGCGTTAACTGTGACATTCGTTAATTTTTGGGAAAGTTGTCTGGTTAAGAGTAATAGACAAAGTTTAGACTGGTTATATGATTCTATAAAATTTAAGGGTGTTTCTTTAACGAATAAATCCCACTTAATTCGAGTGGGTTTCAATGCTAAATCTGAGGATACTATAATCACGCGACTTGGGGCGGATTTTTCTAATTTATCTAATAATAAATAACTGAGGAGAAAATGACCTAAATAATTGGTTCCCCAAATTAACTCAAATCCTTCTTTGGTCATTCCTCTTTCGTCGAATATTCCGGCATTATTGACGAGGATATGTAAGGGTATATTTCGGTCTTGAAATAGTTTAACACAGTGACGCACTGACTCTAATGAGGCCAGATTTAAGGGTAAATATTCTATCTTGTGATTTCCGGTAGTTTCACGAATATATGCGATCGCGTTTGTAGCTTTTTTCTGGGATCGACAAGCAATAAAGACATGATATTCCAATTTAGCTAAACCTAAAGATGTCATTAAGCCCACACCTGAATTACCACCAGTAACGAGACAAACTTGCATAAATTAATTGATTTTTGATGTCGTTGAGAGTTATTATATTACGGTTGGCGTTATAATTTATTAGGATGCCTTCGCATTTCCTGGAATCGTTTCGCGGGTTTTATAGCCAGACAAAGCACAAAAATCATAACCTGCTTAATCGGATGCTGATTTTAGCAGGGTGGCAAAGTTAACATTTCCTAGTACAGTACATGAACACCTGTTAAATAGTTTAGTCAGTGGCGATTTTACCAGAAATAATAATGCACAATCAATGGCGGTTCTCGATTAAGGGCGATCAACTAAAGAGCGAATTTTGCGCCACCAAGCCGTTGGCGAATCCTCCGGGCGGTACCCAGCATCGAACATCGACAAAATTAGCGGTAAACCCCCCACCTTTGCACTCATCAACAAGTGCATTAGCAGACAAAAAACTAATACCGCCCAACCAGAAATGTGCAAATAATACCAAACCTGGGTCAAATCCCCAGCCGGTAGCCATTCTTCCTTAACCATACTCCCAGAGGCGATCGCAAAAGTAAGCGCTAACAACATCAACGTATTCACGATCCGGTGTAAACTATACCACCAAATCGGTTTTCCCAACTGAGTTAGTTTCCCAAAAGAATCCGGCTGCACCAAGCGTTTTTTACCTGCGAGGAAACTGTACAATGCAAAAGTCGGCATGACTCCTAGCAGCAACAGCTTGCCAAAAGTGCCGTGAATCCCGATAATATCTGCAATTCGAGGCACCGGCACTTTGCCGAATCGCCCGTCATAGGTGTTGTAAACTAGAAATGCGCTCAAAATTGATAACAGGGCGATCGCAGCGTTAACCCCGTGCAGTAACCTGAGCAGCAATGGCTGATATGGTCGAGATTGCGGCATCTTCAATTCTGCTACTCGATAAATAGTCTTCCACATAATACAGCTAAGCGCGGATTTTTTTCAACACTCGCCAATTATGAAACAAATGTGATTTAAAAATGAATTGATTATGAGAAAAATGTAATCCAATCAAAGTTTAGTGTAAAGTAAAACAGTCAAGAGAAATACTTTACCCATAACATCTCAAAGTTAACAAAAATGGATGCAGGCACTACCGTATTCCTTTCCTTGGGACTAGCAGCAGATGCTTTTGCTGTTGCTGTTTCTAGCGGTTTAGCAATCAAACACATGAAGGTCAATAAAGCTTTAAAAATCGCCTTATTTTTCGGCGTGTTCCAAGCTGTGATGCCCATAATCGGATGGTTGATCGGTCTGAGTTTTAGTTCTTGGATAACACCGATCGACCATTGGATCGCTTTTGGGCTTTTGAGCTTCATTGGCGGTAGAATGATTTACGAATCGCTGCAAGGCGAAGAATGCCAGAAAAAGTTCAATCCCTTAGATACGGGGACTTTGATAACGCTGTCGGTGGCGACGAGTATCGATGCCCTCGCGGTTGGCATCGGCTTTGCCGTCCTCAAAGATGCGATCGCTCCGGCGGTGACTGCGATCGGATTTATTACTTTCTTTTTAGCTTTTGCAGGCGTGTTTATCGGGCACAAGTGCGGCAACTTGTTTGCGAATAAAATTGAGATATTGGGCGGAGCAATTTTGATTTTTATTGGCAGCAGAATCTTGTTTCTACACTTAACAGAAGTGCCATTAGTCATTGGCCATTAGTCAGTAGTCATTAGTTGTTAGTTATTGGTTATTGGTTATTG
>JAYUGZ010000554.1:0-3939 GCA_043767465.1 Cyanobacteriota bacterium | reverse complement strand
CCATCAATTTATCAGCGAGTTTCCCGACGGTTATCAAACTTGGGTGGGAGAAAGGGGTGTCAACTTATCGGGGGGACAAAAACAAAGAATTGCGATCGCCCGTGCAGTTTTGCTAGATCCGCGAATTCTGATCCTTGATGAAGCGACATCAGCCCTAGATTCGGAGTCGGAAGCTTTGGTACAGGAGGCCTTGGAAAGATTGATGCGCGATCGGACTGTGTTTATTATCGCACACCGTTTGGCTACTGTGCGGAAGGCTGACAGGATTTTGGTTTTGGAAAAAGGTAGAGTGATGGAATCGGGGACGCACGAGGAATTGCTCGAAAAGGGCGATCGCTACGCTCGTTATTACGCTCAGCAATTTAGTCAATAGGCTATGTTAGAAACCGGGTTTTTGGTCAAATCTTGTGGACACAACGAAGTATTCTCGAAAAAACCCGGTTTCTGACTACCCGTGCGTAAGTCTTGTTTTAGATGAATAGCGTATATACTTAAAGTACAACCAATATCCAAGATATTAAACACAATGAGTCAGTAAAGCTATGTCTGCTAAAGATGCCTTTCACGAAGTCGTTAAAATCGCTCTCCAGAAAGATGGATGGCAGATTACTCACGATCCATATAATTTACAAGCAGGAACTTTAGAACTTTATATTGACTTGGGTGCCGAAAAGGTGGTTGCGGCCGAAAAAGATGGACAGAAAATCGCCGTTGAAATCAAAAGCTTTACTGGCCCATCTAAAATCTCCCAATTTTATACAGCTTTAGGGCAATTTATTAGTTATCGAGCAGCTTTACAAAAACAAGAAAATGAGCGTATTTTATACCTGGCAGTACCAGGAAATGTCTACGATAGCTTTTTTACAATGGGGTTTATTCAGTCTTTAGTTCAACAGAATCAAATTCATTTAATCGTTTATGATATAGAACAGGAGGCTATTGCACAATGGCAAATGTAGACCTTTATCGGCAACATATCCAAAATCTACTCTCGCAACACGCTAGTCTGGTGTGGGATGAGCGGATTCAGGCGCAAACTATCTTTGATATCGATCGCGATCATTATCAATTAATCTATGTGGGCTGGCGCAATCAGCGGCGAGTTTATGGCCCGGTGTTGCACCTGGATATTATGGACAATAAAATCTGGATTCAGCAGGATGGCACTGAGGTGGGTATTGCTAACGAACTGGTTGAATTGGGAGTTCCCAAAGAAGATATTGTACTTGGGTTTGATCCGCCGATTATGCGGAAATTTAGTGAATTTGCGATCGGATAAGTTTTGCGATCGCCTATGATTAGGATGCCAAAACATCACTCAGGATGACAACAGATAGATTTGGAACATTACGAAATCCATTGTCATTGGTGAGAAACAGGGTACAACCTTCACTGATGGCTGTTGCAGCATGAATGGCATCAGGAGTTTTGAGATTGGTATTAGCCCTTAAATTAGCTGCTGTTCTCAGTATAGATTGAGTTATGGGAACTAACTGTATCTCTGAGGATAATAAAAGTTGTTCATAGTCACGGACTAAGATAGTGTTAGCATTTTTCAGGGGGAAAACTAAGGTTTCCAGTAATGTCAATTCACTGGTCATAAGTTCAATTTCACCTGTTTGAAACTTCAGCCACAAGGGTTGAAGAAGCGAATAGTAATTCGGGTTAGCTTCAACGGTGTAAATAATCACTTGTGTATCCAAGTAAATTGTAGCCGAAGATGGTAAGTTTAGCTGTCCCATGAGTTTCTTTCTTCTTGAAGTTCCTGGTCAATTTCTTCAATAGTTCTGGATACATGACGGCTGCGGATTTCTGTCAACAATGCCAACACTTTACGCCGCCCACGTTGAGGCTTTTCTGGTATAATCACAAACACTTCAACTTCTTCACCGACAGATCCAGGTGGCACTTCAATTTCCAGTTTATTTCCTGCAAGAACTTTGGTGGTAATCCGTATTGCTGACTGCATAATTCCTCCTTTGCGATGATTGATTTTCAACAGCCCCTAAAGCTTTGAGCGTGGCTTTTTCAACTTCCGTTAAACCCGTAACTCCTGCAATATTCATGTTTTCATAGGGTCGGTCACTTTTAAGTATTTTGAGGCAGTCACCAGTCTCAACATCCCAAATCATAATTGTGCCATCCCGACTGCAAGCAGCAATAATTTTTTCATTTGAACTGAAGGCAACTGAGTTAATTCTACTCGTATGACCTTGCAAGATTTTTAGACATTCACCTGTACGGATATCCCATATTCTTACCGTTCCATCTACACTTCCACTAGCAACTATTTCACCAGAATAACTAAAGGCAACTGAACGTATCCAATCAGTATGCCCCTGCAAGATTTTGAGACATTCACCGCTGCGGACATCCCATAGTCTGATTGTTCGATCAACACTTCCACTGGCAAGTATTTCACCGTTCTGGCTAAAGGCGATCGCGCGTGCCCAACCCGTATGCCCCTGCAAGACGTGGACGCATTCACCAGTATGGATATCGCACAGCCTCACCGTTCCATCAAAACCTGCACTGGCAAATATTTCGCCTAAAGGACTGAAAGCAGCCGAGTTTACAGAATTGTTATGCCCGTCCAACGTTTTGAGGCATTCACCACTGCGAATATCCCACAGCCTCACCGTTTGGTCATAACCTGCACTCGCAAGTATTTCACCATTTGGACTGAAGGCGATCGATCGTGTTTCATTGCCACAATCTGGCCAAGTATGGAGGCATTCACCACTGCGAATATCCCACAGTTTCAGTGTTTGGTCGTAACTAGCGCTGGCAAGTATTTCACCCCAAGGATTGAAGGCAACTAAGTTTACCCGATCGAGGTGTCCGCGCAAGATTTGGGGGCATTCATCACTGCTGACATCCCACAGCCTAACTGTTTGTGCGTCATCACCACTGGCCAGCATTTCACCGTTGGGACTGAAGGCGATCGACCTTACTTGATTGCTATGCCCTTGCAGCGTATTCAAGCATTCACCGCTGTTGATATCCCACAGCTTCAGCGTTTTATCGTAACTGCCGCTAACAAGTATTTCACCCCCAGGATGGAAAGCGACTGACCCTACTCGATCGTTATGCCCTTGCAAAGTATTCAAGCATTCACCGCTGTTGATATCCCACAGTTTTGCTGTGCGATCGTGACTTCCACTGGCGAGTATTTTGCCATTTGGACTCAAGGCGATCGACCGTATTTGATCGAAATGTCCCTCCAAAGTTTTGAGACATTCACCAGTACCGATATTCCACAGCTTCACTGTTTTGTCGGCGCTGCCACTAGCAAGTATTTCACCAGCAGAATTGAAAGCAACTGAAAACACGCTTTTAGTATGTCCCTGCAAGATTTTAAGACATTCACCACTGTTGATATTCCATAGCCTGATTGTTTTGTCACTACTCCCAGTGGCAAGCATCTCACCAGCAGGATGGAAAGCCACTGAAAATACAACTTTAGTATGGTCTTGCAAAATTTTGCAGCATTCACCAGTGCGGATATCCCATAACCTTATCGTGCGATCGAAACTCCCACTAGCGAGTATATTTCCATCAGGATTGAAAGTGACAGACATTACTGATTCGGTATGTCCCTGCAAAACTTTTAAACATTCACCAGTCTTGACATCCCATAACTTGATTGTTTGGTCATAATTCCCGCTAGCAAGTATCTCACCATCAGGACTGAAGGCGACTGACTCCACCACGTTGGTATGTCCTTTGCAGGTCAATATTTCTCTGCCACTGCTAGCTTCCCACAAGCGAACTACGCCATCAGTATCACCTGTAGCTAACAGTTTGCCATCAGGACTAAATATTACTGACCGAACACACCTGAAGATTTTAGTAAAAGTAGAATTAGCCAAATTTGCTTCAGCAAAATTGACATGGCGCAGCGTCGCATTTGTAAAATCAGCACCTAAAATAACTGCA
>JAYUGZ010000553.1:0-1507 GCA_043767465.1 Cyanobacteriota bacterium | reverse complement strand
ATTTGGGCTGTACGATCGAGCAGCACGTCATGTGTTAGAATATTTACCACTGCATCGAGTACCACAAGATTTGGAGTTTGTAACGCGGACGATTATTGGGATTTTGCAAAGATAGTCATTGATGTGAAGTGAAGGGTTAATTGACAAAACATCAAATAATACCACATCAGCTCGCTTTAAGTGCTTTTTTATGAAACCGCGAAGACACGAAGCACACAAAGAGAACAAAAAAAGATATAAATTACATCTTATTCCCTCTTCCCTCCTTCCTTCCTTCCTTCCTTCTTATTTATTCCTTCTTCCTTATTCCTTCTTCCTTCCGCTTATGATTGACAGAGAATGGTGGACACAACAGTGGCTAGACTTAATCAATACCTACCGCTTCAAAAAGCGATTAGAACGTGGCTGGCAATACGCCCGCGAAGGCAAAGTTCTCAGCATTAAATTTCCCAACCAAGAAGTAATTGCCGTAGTTCAAGGAACTGATCCCAAACCCTATCAAGTTTCTTTAGGACTCGATACTTTAACCGATGAAGATTGGGATTACGTGATTGAAAATATGTCGCAAAGAGCAGTTTTTTCAGCTAAACTATTAGCAGGAGAAATGCCGCACAATATTGAAGATGTATTTGCGGCGGCCGGAAAAACCCTATTTCCCTTAAGTTTGTCAGATATTCGATCGCGCTGTAGCTGTCCTGACCCAAAAAATCCTTGCAAACACATCAGTGCAGTATACTACTTATTGGGGGATCGCTTCAGCGAAGACCCATTCGTACTCTTTCAACTGCGCGGCAGAACCAAAGAGCAAATTTTGACCGCACTCCGCCAAAGACGCGGTACGCAAACAGAGGAAAATTCCCAGCTAAACTCTGGTGACAATTCCCCCGCCGCGAATGCTAAAGTACCAAAGGTCGATCGCTTTTGGGAGTACAATCAACAGTTAGAATCATCTTTAGTCGTCATTGTACCGCCGCCCAGCAGCGAAACAGTATTAGATATTTTAGGCCCAATTCCCCTCGCAACCGACAGCAAAGGAACAACTACCAAATCCTCGCCCGCTTCAGACGCACTCAAGCAGCATTTTAGCAAAATCTACCAAACAGTTAGCCAGCAAGCAGTCTTAGCCGCACTGAAACGCAGCGAAGGAGACTAAAAAATTATTCTTTCTTTCTGAGAATTATGCAAAATCTAAGAAACCCGGTTTCTCATAAAATATCTGCTGGGTGGCAAAAAAATTCTAGAGAAACCGGGTTTCTGGGAATTATGCAAAGTCTAAGAAACCCGGTTTCTGAGACAATATCTATTGGATGGCAAAACATTTCCAGAGAAACCGGGCTTCGGCGAATCATCCATCACGTTAAGAAACCCGACTTCTAATACCAAATTCAAAAAAATAATAGCACTAATTGCGCTTAGCAGAAGGCGGGTTGGTCAAACGCAACCAAGTTGCCAGAGTTGCTACCGCGAAAACAGAAGCCAAGCTGAACGTCAAGAAAGTTTCAAAAGC
>JAYUGZ010000552.1:0-3944 GCA_043767465.1 Cyanobacteriota bacterium | reverse complement strand
GCACGGCGGGCCAATTCTATGCAGCGGCGCATCATGGCTCGATCGAACTCTTGAATTTCGCTGTTGTCCAGTTGTTTTGGATCTTGCTGCTGTCGATTAGCTAAGCTGGCGATCGGTTTAGCGTCCGCCTCAAAAGTTTCCATGAGATTTTGGTATGATATCTATCCCTAAGTTTAGTGAGTTTGATGCTAATTTTGACCCCCAGCAGGCGATCGATTGTATCTGTACGCGATCCCGAGCTTTGAGGGCGATCGACCAGGCGCGATCGAACAAATACCTTTAACATAAAGAAACAATAGCAGCCTAAGAAAGAAAAAAATGAGTCAAGATATGAAGCGGGAATTTGCCAGCCGCGACGAATTAATAGCCTACGTGCGCGAACAGTTTCCCCAAGCCACCGCCCGGGATAGCAACGTACCCCCAACCCTAGGCGGGCGCAAAGCTGCTGAAAAAGTGCTGCAAAAAGTTGACCCCAGCAAATACGCCTCAACCCGCAACTTTCTCAACGGTGCAGTAACGCGCTTGTCTCCCTATTTGCGCTATGGCGTTTTGAGTCTTGCCGAAGTGCGGGATGTCGTGTTGGAGAAGGTGCGGCATCCAGAAGATGCCGTGAAACTTATCAACGAGTTGGGTTGGCGGGATTATTGGCAGCGACTGTACGCCGAATTGGGCAAAGGGATTTGGCAAGACCGGGAAGAGTACAAAACTGGTTACACTGGTTCAGATTACAGCGAAACCATGCCGCAGGATGTCATCGAAGGCACGACTGGTTTGGTTTGCATCGACAGTTTTAGCCGCGAGTTGCGAAAAACTGGTTATCTGCACAATCATCAGCGGATGTGGATGGCTGCTTATCTCGTACACTGGCGCCGCGTGCGCTGGCAAGCCGGAGCTCGCTGGTTTTTGGAACATTTACTAGATGGAGATCCGGCGAGCAACAATCTTTCTTGGCAGTGGGTAGCGAGCACTTTTAGTCACAAGCCTTATTTTTTCAATCGGGAAAATTTGGAACGTTACACTAAGTCGGTTTATTGTCGTGATTGTCCTCTGTACGGGCAATGCGATTTTGAGGGAACTTACGAATATTTGGAGAGCAAGTTGTTTCCGAAGGGCGAATCAGTCGATCGCACGGGCGGTTCTAAAAGTTGGGAACGTCCTAAAAAAGGTCGTAGAAATTAAAAAGTTATTTGTTATTTGTTATTTGTTATTTGTTATTGGTTAGCAATGCTCAATGCCCAATTCCCAATGCCCAATGACCTGTTTGCCCAATGCCCAATGCCCAATTACCAATTCCCAATTTATGCAAAATCAAATTATTTGGCTACACGGCGACTGTTTGAGTCCCGATGGCCCAGCTTTTCAAGCGCACCCAGAGGCACCAGCAATCTGGGTTTGGGATGATGCGCTCATAGATGAATGGCAATTGAGTCTCAAACGAATGGTGTTTATTTACGAATGTTTATTGGAGTTGCCAGTAGTTATTCGGCGCGGCAATGTAGCTGCGGAAGTTATCGTTTTTGCTAAAGAATCCGGCGCGAATCAAGTAGTTACAGCGGAAAGTCCCAGTCCTCGGTTTGAGGATATTTGCCGGGAAATTAGGCGATCGCACCCAGTAGAAATTTTGCCGCCAGAACCCTTTGTTCGCTATGATGGTTACATTGATTTGAAGCGTTTTTCCCGCTACTGGCGCGTCGCCGAAAAATATGTTTTTTAATTCGGGAATCGGGAATTGGTAATTGCCAAGCCATTGGCAATGGGGAATTGGTAGAAAAACCAGAAAAAGGCAAAGCGGATAATCTTATTTTTTTCCTTCTTCCCTCTTCTTTCTTCCCTCTTCCTTCTTCCTTCAACTCCCCTTCAAACGCTGCAATAGCCATTGAAATCTCGATTGAGCCAAATCTGGATTTTCGACATTTTGGGCGATCGCGCGTTCGTCGTCAGGATCTTGATATATTAAATAATCAGTATCTTCGCCGAAACGTTGGACTGTACCCCGCAGTCTCGACGACAGAAATTTGGTAATCGCCCGATAAAACCGCAGGGAAAAAAGCACGTCTTGCTCGAGTTTTTCGGTTAGCAGCCGCCTCGGAATTGACAGGATGAGGCACTCGTCAATTGCCATCACGCTAGCAGAAGGAAGCCTCCCGTCTACAAAAGACATTTCGCCCAACACTTCCCCGGAAATAATTTTGCCAATTTCTTTGTTCCCCAAAGATGATACAGAAACGCTCAAAGTTCCGTCCAGAACTATGTACAAGGCGTCTAAGGGTTTACCTTCGACGATCAGTGTGGTGCCGGGGGGGACTTGAGTGCGGGTGCCGTTGGCGAGCATCCAATCGATGTCGCGATCGCTCAATTCGCCTAATATGACTAGAACTTTGCTCATAAAATCAGGTTGAGATGAGATAACTTTTATTTATTTACTTGTTTAGTTAGATGCTGTTGTTGGATGGTCAGACCCTGAGCTAAAGTCAAGGCTAAACTTTACTAATAGAACACTAAATTTTACAGGATTCTAATAATATGCGGTAATTTTGACACGACGATCGAGCTACCACTTATTCTCGGCTCAGTGCTATTCTACATTACTTGTCAGGGACTGTACAGCAGCCGATCGCCCTAGCGCAACTGCCCTTGCTTTAGATCCCCGGATTCTCAAAACAGTTTTGAAAGCTTGCTGTCTTTCGGTTTCCAGCGGGTGCGCCCGGGCTCTTCGGCCGGATTTTTGTGCTGTGGCGGCGAGCACAGTCGCCCCAATTACAGAATTTTAGAATGCTCGCGCGCGATCGACCCCTCAATTCAACAGCAGAGAGAGTGTAATCCCCCCTAGGATTGATTTTTAGGCGATCGAGCGGTAAATTAAAATTAGACTCTAAACTCGCCGCCCGTTCTTGAATCCAAGCTGGAGAGAGAGTTGACTGTTCAACGGTGGAGTGCCAATCTAGGAACAACACAAGTCATATTTGTGTCATTTTTTAGTAAAGCTCTCGACGGTCGCCCTCAAACACTTACACTTTTAACACACCATTCATTGAGGAGTGTCTTATGAATAGTCTATTTTCCAAGTCTACTTTTGCGTTAATAAATCTTGCAGCTTTAGCTGTTTGTTGCAGTACCCTGCCAGCGCAAGCTGAAACTGGCAACTTGCCCGAAGTCGGTACCGCTGCAAATACGGCGGCTCAAAATATTGACCAGATTTCTGCGCCTGCGGCAACTTCAGCAGTTAAAGCCGAGGCAGAAACCACCGCTACTAATACAAAAATTGATTCTATCAGTTCGATCGAACTAACAGAAGCAGCAGAGCCAGCAGCCTCCGCACCCGCAGCCAACTTGCCAGCATCTGTTGCAGCACCGGAACAATCGGCAGCAGTAACATCAGAAATTGCTGGCACAGAAATTGCGCCAAATACATCCACGGCTGCTGAGACACAAAACTCGCAACAAACAGCTAAAATTGCTGATAATAGCGTTAAAGTACAGCCAACGGTCGAGATTGCCGAAAATATCGCTCTTCCTAATTCCCAACTGGCAGCAGCCAACGAAGAAAAAGAAGTCAAAACAGCACAAGAAGTGTTAAGCAATCCTGTCAGCACTTCCGCCTCAGCCCTCACAAACCAACCGAAAGTTGCCCAAAAACCGACAACAGTCTCAGAAAAACCTGAGATATTGGCTCAACCAGGTAGCACCACCATCAGACCAGGCAGAACTACCCGTTCTGGCCCCAGCTACATCGGGATTGGCGGTAACATCGGTTTTGGCGGAGATTCAGCCTTAGGCGATACTTCATTTGCGATTATTAGCAAAATTGGTTTGACGAACAATTTCTCCGTGAGACCGAGTGTTTTGTTCCGCGACAACTTAACATTTCTAATTCCCGTTACCTACGATTTTGTATCTCAAGATGCCGTCGAAGTCAGCGATGATTTTGTGATTACTGCTGCTCC
>JAYUGZ010000551.1:0-25842 GCA_043767465.1 Cyanobacteriota bacterium | reverse complement strand
ATCGCCAAAATGCGATCGGCAATATTGACAATCAATTCAGTATTGCGAGGAGAAATCGAGCAAACCCATTCTTGAGGTGCGATGTACCAAACCACAGGTAAATGTGGCAAACAGCGGCGAATGTAGCTACCAATACCGAGATTTGGAGTCAAATAATCAATCAATACAACCACATCGGGGGGTGATTTTTTGAGATATTGTTTAGCTTTTTGTTGAACTTCGATCGTCGGCCAAATATAGGGTACTGATTCTATAATGCCCATAGAACCAATGCCCACAGTATCGCCTAAAATAGTAGCCCCAGCTTGGGCCATGAGCCGCCCGCCCAACGCGGTTATTTCTAACTCCAAACTAGCGGCGACAGCATGACGTTTTAAGGCAGCAACTAATAAAGATCCTTGCAAATCGCCCGAAACCTCACCAGTGCTGATAAAAATTTTCATCTTAGTTAATTAAACTCTGACTTTAAACCGGTGATATCTGTTGTAATAATTCAGTCACAGCATCGTATTGATCTGGCATACTAGCACAGCGCAATAGTAATTCTAAATCTAGGTCAGCCAGAAATGTACTGCGGGTAATTTGCTCGTAATTTTCACCTCTCAAGCAGTAGAGAGATAACTGGTTGTTTTGCCAAAACCAAACTTCCCGAACGCCCAATCTTTTGTAAAATTCTACAGTGTCCATCCCGCCCCTGGTAATTACTACTTCAATAGCAATATCTGGGATTGTTTTTGGGACTCCTATGTCATAAGAATCATCCGGCTCTTTTCTACCTCCTAACTCTCTGTTACCCAGAGTCGGCCCGCCCTTACCATAAAATCGAATCCCGCTGGCTCTCATGTATGCCTCTAGCAGCATACAGAGAGTTTTTTTGATTGTTTCGTGTTCCGGCGAGACAGTCATAATTTGCAGAATGCGATCGAGATAGAAAAATTTGACACCGCCGACATCTTTAAATGCTGATTCTATCGCTTCAAATTGCTCCCAGCTAACATCTGAAAACTTAATGCAGCCATCTTGTTCTGTTTCAGGGGATGTATATTTGACTGAATTATATACATTCATAGGTCAACAATCGCTTAGTTAATAGCTTTATTCTACCTCATATCCAATTTGGCTTTAATACCCCTTAATTCTTGAGTCCCTCTGAGCTGGGACATGGTTTGTACAGTCCTGGTTTCAACCGCCGAGTCTTAATTCTTGAGTTCCTCTGAGCTGGGACATGGTTTGTATATAGCCTTTCGAGCGAAACATGAGGTATGACTGGGCTATGGGCTATGGGCTATGGGCTATGGGCTATGGGCATACCTCACCACGCTTGAGAACCGCTATAGTAGCGGTTTCAACCGCCGACTTTTATCTAACCCAAATTTAGAATCATTCACTTTTTACCAGGAATTAAACCGCGCCGCCCTTTGCTGACAGACTGCTGTACAAATCTCCGCAGGTGCAGCAAGTGCGGGTTTTCTGGCAACAAATCCAACTGTTCCAAAGCTTGATTTAGGGTGTAGCCAGAATGGTACATAATCCGAAAAGTTTTCTTCAAGACTAGCAAATCTTCTGCTGTAAAACCTGCGCGTTCGAGGCCTATTTTGTTGATAGCTCGCACTCTCGAAGGATTACCCTCGATTAACATATAAGGAGGCACGTCTCGATCGATCCTGCTCAAGCCACCGATCATAGATAAGCGGCCGATGTGGACAAACTGGTGTACGCCCAAAACACCGCTCAGTCGGGCTTGGGACTCGATTTTGACGTGTCCGGCTAGGGCTACGGCATTGGCGATGATTACTCGATCGGCAATATCGCAATTATGACCAACATGAACATAGGCCATCAATAGATTATGATTGCCAATTGTGGTACTTTCCCCGGCTCCAGTAGCGCGGTTAATTGTCACATATTCCCGAATCAGATTGTTGTCGCCAATTGTCACCCTAGTCAGAGAACCTTCGTACTTCAAATCTTGAGGTTCCAAACCAATCGCCGCACCGGGGAAAATTTGATTTCGAGCGCCTATTTCTGTTAGCCCGTCGATAATTGCATGAGCGCCAATCTTAGTCTCTGGCCCGATTTTCACTCTTTCCCCAATTACAGCATAAGCGCCCACTTCTACAGTCGGGTGCAGTTCGGCGCGGGGATGAATCACAGCAGTTGGGTGAATCAAAGTAAGCATTTTTCAGTTTTCAGTTTTCAGTTTTCAGTTTTCATACCAACTCAAGCTTAAATACCCCGTTTATTTCTTAGTCCGCGGAGGCGGACTTCGCTTGTGTAGTAGCGATTTCAATCGCCGAATCATCAAGGATTAACAAACCAGGATTTAGTATCAGTAGTCCCTTGTCAATTGTCAATTGTCAGTTTTCATCAGGGATAGAAAAAAATTCCCAAATAACACATAACCAATCACAAATAACCAATCACAAATAACCAATAACCAATTTAATCTACCATCGAAAACGTCAATTCTCCTTCACAGACTTTTTGTCCGTCCACTTCAGCAATCGCCTGCATTTTTCCGAAGCGGCGGCGTTTTACCCACAGCAATTCAAGAGTCATCAGCAACTGATCGCCCGGTACCACCTGACGGCGGAACTTGACTTTATCAATCCCGGTAAACATCCACAATCCTTGCTCGATGTCGGGTAACTGAGCCAGAACAATACCGCCAACTTGAGCCATCGCTTCGACAATCAAGACCCCAGGCATAATCGGTCTTCCGGGAAAATGCCCTTGAAAATGGGGTTCGTTGAAAGTCACATTTTTGATTCCTACAGCCCGCACTCCCGGCACATAATCAACAATCTTGTCTACCAGTGCAAAAGGATAGCGGTGAGGCAATAATTTATGAATTTCTTCCACAGTAAAAGTGGATTTAACTATTGCAGAATCCCGATCGTTCTCGGTTAGAATCGATTCTGTATCAGCAGTATTGATAGTGTTAACTTCAGTCAGCGTAGACATTACTTGAAGATTTTTGAGTGTGTTATGGAATAAGTAAGTTCGTCAACGGATTCGTTCCACTGATGTCACGGATGTCACGGATGTCAGGAAGAAGGAGTTGTTTTTTCCTAACTTGTCTCTAGGGTAGCTAGAGCTTGGGAGTTCAGGGCTTTGGCAAGTTGGACGTGCAGATTGTGACTGGCTTTGTAGGCCAAGTAGTGAGCTTTTGGCAAAGTTCCCAGCAGGCTGAGGTCGCCTACTAAGTCTAGGATTTTATGGCGCACCGGTTCATTGGCAAATCTCAAGGGCGGGTTGAGCCAGCCGGATCGATCGCAAACTAAGGCGTTCTCTAGGGTACCACCTTTGATCAAACCTGCTTGTCGCAATTGGTCAATTTGGCGGGCAAGCCCAAAAGTCCGAGCCGGGGCGATCGCACTTGCAAAACTTTCTACCTCTGGCGACCAACTGTACCATTGATTGCCGATCGCCTGTTCCTCAAAATCAATTCCGTAGCTAAACCGAGTTTGGCCCGACGGTAAAGCCGCAGCAAAAGCATCCCCGTGACGCACCCAAATCGGCTCAGTCAGGACGAATGAGGGACTGGGGTCTTCCTGGGATTCTTGAGGAATTAAGCCGGTATGGGCGATCGCCTCTACCCAAACCAGAGCCGAACCGTCCAGCAGCGGCACTTCCGGCCCATCCACCTCAATTCGAGCATTATCCGCTCCCATCCCCGCCAAAGCGGCTAATAAATGCTCTACAGTGCGAATTTGAGCACCTGTCGCACCAGCCAATTCAGTAGAAAGTGCAGTCTGAGAAACCGCCTCAATTTTTGCCGGAATTATCGGCTCACCCGCCAAGTCAATTCTGACAAAATAGCGGCCTTCCCCAACCGCAGCAGGCAAGACTCGGACGCGAGTTTGTTCGCCGCTGTGCAAACCAATTCCTGACAGTTCAAATTCAGATTTTAAGGTACTTTGAGTCATGAGTCAGTTGTCAGTTGTCAGTTGTCAGTTGTTATTTGTCAGTTGTTATTTGTCAGTTGTTATTTGTTGGTTCTCATAACCAATAACCAATAACCAATAACAACCAACAAATAACCAATTCCCAATTAAAATCTCTCACCAATCCCAAAGTGAATTTGATTTTTGCCGTTGTCGTTGATACCGTAATCGATCCGGATCGGCCCTAAAGGAGATTGAATCCGCACGCCGAGACCGTAACCGTAACCGCTACCGGGCTTTCTGCGGACACCAGCCGGGTCGCCGGGGACATCTTTGCCCGTGCCCAAATCGGTGCCGCCATCCAAAAATAGCGCTCCGCCGATAAACGAAATAATCGGGAAACGGTACTCAACGCTGCCTTCTAGGAAGCTGCGGCCGGCTCCCAAGTCGCCTTCGTTGTATCCGCGCACCGAGTTGGCGCCGCCCAAAGCAAAAGCTTCGTAGGGAGGCAAATCTCCGAATATGGTGCCGGCTTTCAAGCTAAATGCCAAGGTTTGGGGGCCAGGGGTAAAGTTGGTGTACTTGACTGGTAAGTAAAAGTTGTAGCTGGCCCGCAGGCGGTTGAGCAGGATGCTGCCGGAACCTACAGGAATAGACTGTTCGACGCCAAACCTGAGCAGGGAACCGCTAGTGGGGCGGAGGGGGTCGTTGCGCCGATCGCGCACAGCACCTGCTTGGAGTGTTGTCAAGTCGTCGGTGCCAGAATTGCTAAAAGTTAACTGGTTGCCGAGTTCGTCCTCGGCTTCGCGCCTGCCTTTGCGATCGGCAGTTGAGACTCGCTGGTACTGCAAGCCGACTGAAGCAGTCCACTCAGAATCGGCAAAAGGATTGCGCGACAGAGGACGGGTAAAATTGATGCCGGCGCCGGTGCGGACGATGCGCGGTCGATCGCCATTGGGCAAGAAGACTTCCCGATCGCCGCCGTCAAAAATCACGCTGATCGATCGCCTGCTAAACGCATTAATTGTATAAGAAGTGCGGTAAGGATCGCCCGCAATCCAAGGGTCAGTAAAACTCAGGTCAAAAAGCGTTTGGCGTTCCCCGAGTTGTACTTCAGCCCCCAATTTTTGGTTTCTACCGAACAAGTTTTGCTGCTGGTAACTCAGCGTACCGAACAAACCCGTCGCCGAGCTCAAACCCGCACCCGCGGCCAAAGAACCAGTATTTTTCTCAATGACGTTGACAATTACCCTTGCCTTGCGGGGGTCAGTCGCGCCCGGTTCCAAGCCCAGCCGCACGTCTTCAAAAATCCCCAAACCAAATACCCGCCTCAAATCCCTTTCCGCCTTGGTGCGGTTAAAGATATCTCCGGGCTTGAGTTGTACTTCGCGGGTGATGACAAAGCGGCGGGTGTTACCTCCGACGGGCTGACCCGTGGCATCCGTTGGTTCTCCCTCCTTGTTCAGGAAGCGGACATCAACGGATTCAATCTGGCCTTCTGCCACTAACAGGGTGACAGTGCCGTCATCTGCTACTTGCGGGGCATCAGTGATTTGGCCCAAAACATAGCCGTTGTCTTGATACCACGCATTAATTTTTTTCACTCCTTCCTCAAACCGGCGGAGGTTGAGAATTTTGCCGTACTGATCGCGGAAGCTGTCGTCAATTACGGTTTGGGGCAGCACTTGCTGACCGGTGATTTTGACTCCCCGCAGTACCGGATTTGCCTGCACGATAAAAGTCACCCGCACGCCCAACGGGGTGTCTTGCGGTTCTGCGCGCACGTTTCTGAAAAAGCCCGTGGCAAAAATGGCGTTGATGTCTTGTTGCAGTTGGGCGCGGTTTGTCGTGCGTCCCGGTTGGGTGCTGATGACTCGGTAAATCTCGCTTTGCAGGTCTCCCGTCGCCCCGGTGATGGTAACTTCTGCCACTAGCACTTGCGGTTCGGCAGCCCCGGCTGGTGCGGGGGCTGGTCTGGGTTGCGGTACTGCTGGGCGCGAGGGCAATGGGGGAACGGTGTTAGTCGGAGTTCTAGCCGGAGCCGGTCTAGCTGGGGCCGGTCTAGCTGGGGTTGGTCTGGGGGTAAGTTGGGGGTTTTGAGCGATCGCCCCTGATTCGTCCTGTTTCCGAGGCTCTACTGCAACCCAGGCGGGCGAAACAGCGGTCTCCGAGGGGGGGAGCGGGCTGGCAATTTGCGCGTTTGGCAGGGGATTTTGGCTGCTAGAGACGGGGGATGAGTTGGATTCTAGCTCGGGTTTGAGTTGAAGTCCAGCAGGCGAAACCGGGGAGGCCGGTTCTGTGACTGGGTTTGGGGGTTCGCGATCGTTCTCTCCTCTGCCAGGGGCCGCCACTATTTTGAGGGCTTCCGCTTTGCTGTTTTTAGCTGATGAGCGGTTTTGAGGAGGATTTTGGGTTAATTCTGGAACGGGGCGATTCCCTACGGGATAGCTACGCTTCACGGATAATTCGATCGACGGGGCGGGGGTAACGGCGGCCAAAGCTTCCTCTGCTGATTCAGAGTAGGATGTTTGGCCGCTTGCAGAATTTGATAACCCGAATGTTGCTGAGACAGTAAAAACTGCCACCAATACAGCAGATAAGCGCATTTTTGTTCACTTTTTTGGGCAATCCACACACCACATTATTCGTCATTAGTCATTAGCCATTAGTCATTAGTCATTAGTCATTAGCCATTAGTGATTAAGTCGGTTGAATTTCGCGCTGATCCCAAAAACGGATACAAGCCTCCGACACTGATGAGGGTCGAGTCAAACATTTTAGACTAAGGTTCAAGCTCCCAGATTCAATGTGAGAGTAAATCTCAAATCTCAAATCTCAAATCTCAAATCGACTGACCGTTAATTGATGACTGTTGACGGCTGATTGCTGACATCGAAAGCAGAAGGGTGACAAACTGTGCAATTGTACCGCATTTCAAGCCTCTAGACTTTCTGAGCTAGAACCCGCTGGAGAACTTGCTGGTAAGCGGTTTCTACCGATCCCAAGTCGCGGCGGAATCGGTCTTTGTCCATAACACGGGCGTCGGCGTCGGTTTCTGCGTTGTCCCAGAGGCGACAAGTGTCGGGACTGATTTCGTCGGCGAGAATCAGATTTTGATGTTGGTCAATACCGAATTCCAGTTTGAAGTCTACCAGGGTGATGCCGCACTGGGTGAAAAATTCTTTGAGTATTTCGTTGATTTCGCGGGCGGCGATTTCTAGTTGGTCTACTTGTTCCGGGGTGGCTAGCTGCATTAACTGCAATCGGCCTTTTGTCAACAGCGGGTCTCCCAAATCGTCGTTTTTGTAATAAAACTCCACCAGTGGCGGATTTACAATTGTACCGAGGGTAATGCCGGTTTGCTTGCACAGGCTGCCGGCGGCAATGTTTCTGACGACGACTTCTAAGGGCAAGATGCGGACGCGGCAGACTCGCATTTGGTTGGGGGCGGGCGTGTCGATGAAGTGGGTGGGTATGCCTTTGGCTTCTAGCATCCGAAACAGGTGGGCGGATATGGCATTGTTGATTTCGCCTTTGCCGACGATGCTGCCGCGTTTCTGGGCGTTAAAGGCGGTGGCGTCGTCTTTGAAGTGGGTCAGCAAAATTTCGCCCTCTTCGGTGGAGTAGAGGATTTTGGCTTTGCCTTCGTAGATTTTGCGATCGGGTGACATGGCGATTAATAATCTAGATTAGTTGGAATTTTTACAGTAGCTCGATCGCGGATTATATCATTTTTGATTTTTTATTGACGACCAAATAATTGGCAACGACTGATTATGTATGGGTTTCGAGCTGACCTACAGTTGCAGTCTTTTTTAACCTGCATCACAGGGGATTTAAGCCCCAGCCTAAAAACTTCGCTGTCACAGGTCACAGGTCACAGGTCAACTGTTAATGCGATGATTGGCTTGATGGGGTCGCAAGCCTGTGCCCTTAATTCCCTGGCGCGAGTACGCCTCTAGATATATACCGCCAACGGCTGAGGCATAAATGACTCTTGACAAAGCACAATAGAGATTAGATCTGCTGGGTTCGCGATCGGTGCTGACTGAACCTCCCAAGCAGACTATCGCTTAAAAAACATCTATAAAATGGCTGATTTATGGAAGAAAAAAAAATTCATATCCTCTTGGTAGAAGATGATGAGGTAGATGTGATGAACGTCCGCCGCGCGTTCAAAAAAAATAACATCGTCAATCCCCTATACATGGCTTCAAACGGATTAGAAGCTCTGGCTATATTGCGCCAAGAAGGCAAAATAGAGCCTGCAATGCCTCAAGCGCGCCGCTTGATTTTGCTGGACTTGAATATGCCGAAAATGAACGGCATCGAGTTTTTGCGAGAATTGCGGCTGGATGAAAATTTGAGGTCGATTCCCGTGATCGTCCTCACAACTTCTAATGAAGATAGAGATAAGGTAGAAGCTTATAATTTGAATGTAGCTGGCTATATTCTTAAGCCTGTCACTTTTTCTAACTTTGTGGAAGTTATGGCTACGCTCAACAGATACTGGATGCTGAGCGAAATTCCCTGATCTAGGTAAAACTTAACAGAAAAAATTCAAGGTGGCTGTTGTAATGTTTCAGGGTGCATTTGTTTGACATCCTTTTTGTATGTAAACCGCAGCTTTTTCGGATTAATCCACAATTCGGTTGTTATGGACAAACTTATTAAAATTCTGATAGTTGATGACGATGCAGTCGATCGCATGGCGGTGAAACGCTACCTCAAGTCTGCTGGGATTTCGGTAGAAGCTACTGAAGCAGAAAACTGCGCCGAGGCTATGGCAAAACTCTCGGTCAGCAAAAATTATAGCACTGCGATCGCCAAACTATCCAAACTAGATAAATCTCAACATTTAAGCGAGGTTGAGGAGACAGAGAATTCTCTGCTATTAAATCAGATATTTGACTGCAAATTTGACTGCGTATTCGTCGATTACCGCTTGCCAGACGGAGACGGACTGACTTTGGTGGAAGCTGTACGAAAATCGGGGCTGAAAGTTCCCTTAATTGTACTCACTGGTCAAGGGGACGAAGAAATTGCTGTGAAATTGATGAAGGCTGGAGCTTCTGATTATATCGCTAAAGGTAAGATGTCTTCAGAGAGTTTGTCCCGCAGTTTGCACACTGCCCTTCGCGTTTACCGCGCCGAATCTGAGGCGTTTCATACCAGTCAAAAACTTAAGGAAAGCGAGGAACGCTACAGGTTAGTTTTAGAGGGAGTTAATGACGGAATTTGGGATTGGGATTTAAGTAAAAATGAGGTTTATTGGAACGATCGCCTTTTGGAAATTATCGGTTTGCCGCGAGATCAATTTGGCAGCACTATGGATGCTCTCTACAGCCGCCTGCACCCCGAAGACAAGGAAGGCATCGTCCGGGCGATCGCAGCTCACTTAGAGCAAGAAATCGACTACAATGTAGAATTCCGGCTGCTGCACTCATCCGGTGCTTACCGCTACTGCACTTCTCAAGGAAAAGCTCAACGGAATTCCCAAGGAAAAGCGCTGCGGATGGCCGGCATCATTAGCGACATTACCGATCGCAAACAAGCCGAAGATGCTCTAGAAAGAGAACGGCAGCAACTGAAACAAAATATTACCTGCGCCCCCGTAGCAATGGCAATGTTCGACACAGAAATGCGCTATTTAGCTAACTCTCACCAATGGCTGACTCAATTTAATTTTGAGTGGCAGTCCCTGACTAATCTCAGTTATTACGAATTATTTCCCGATACACCAAATCGCTGGAAAATGTTGTATCAACAAGTGTTAAAGGGTGAGGTAGTTTCTGTGAGCGAAGATGCTTGGGAACGAGCAGACGGCTCTGTGATGTACCTGCGCTGGGCAGCTCACCCTTGGTACAATCCCGATGGCCAAGTGGGGGGAATGGTGATGGTTGCCGACAAGATTAATGAGTTGGTAGAAGCGCGGGAAAGTGCCCTAGAAGCGAGCCGGGTGAAGTCGCAATTTTTGGCGAATATGAGTCACGAAATTCGCACTCCGATGAATGGGGTTTTGGGCATGGCCCAATTGCTGCTGCACGCTCATCTAGAACCGAAACAGCGGGAGTGGGCTCACACTATTTACCGCAGTGCCGAACATTTGCTGAGCGTGATTAATGATATCCTCGATTTCTCTAAAATTGAAGCTGGAGAAATGCGACTGGAGAAGTCTGATTTTAATTTGGATAGCTGCATTGAATCGGTGATAGAAATGGTGGCGCCTTTGACTGAGGAAAAAGGTCTAGAATTGAATATTTTGGTTGACAGTGCGGTGCCGAGAAAGTTGGTGGGCGACTCGGGCAGGTTGAAGCAAATATTGCTTAATTTGACGGGAAATGCGATAAAATTTACAGATCGCGGTCAAGTTTTTGTTCACGTAACTGTCAAGCGGGACAAGCAACCGGCCGATGGCAAACAAGGCGCAAAATTGCTATTTTCGGTGCGGGATACTGGGATTGGAATTTCGCCGGAAGGGCAAACAAAGCTGTTTCAATCTTTTTCTCAGGTAGACGCTTCTCCGACTAGGCTGTACGGCGGGACGGGTTTGGGTTTGGCGATTTGCAAGCAGTTAGTGGAGATGATGGGAGGTGAGCTTGGGGTGCGCAGTTTTCTCGGCAACGGTTCGACTTTTTGGTTTGCTGTACCTTTGGAAAAACAGTTGCAAGTTGAGCCTCAGACTGCCAAACTTGCAGGCAAGAAGCTGTTAGTAGTCTCTGGAAGCGCTTTGAGAAGGGCGGCGGTGCGATCGCTCGCTCAAAGTTGGGGCGCGCGCTGCGACGAGGCAGAGACTGCTGCTGCTGCTTTGACTTGGTTGCAAAATGCCCGGGGCGGGATTTCTGAGCATTCGGTGTCAGGGGAAAAGTGCTGCGATGCGGTGCTTGTGGATTTGCAAATGCCGGATTTGGATGCGGAGGAATTTGGTTTGAAAGTGCGATCGCTCTCAGCAGTTGGCTTGTTAATCGCCATGACTGCTTTGCGAGAACAGCCGAAAGCTGAAGCTCTTTGTAGTGTTGGTTTTAGCGGCTATTTGATCGAGCCGGTGCGGCCTTCCCGCTTGCTTGAAGCTTTGCTGACTCCGATAAATGATGACAGCTTGGAGGCTGCTAATACTTGCAATTTCCCAGCAGTTGATTCTCAATATATTACTCCCAATTCCCCCTCAGCGCTGAGAATCCTCCTGGCGGAAGACCACCCGATCAATCAACAAGTGATTGTCGAACAGTTGGCAGCTTTAGGCTATGATGCTGACTGTGCGGCTAACGGTCAAGAGGCGCTGGATTTGCTGGCACAAAAAAGCTATGATTTGGTGTTAATGGACTGTCAAATGCCCATACTTGACGGTTATGAAACGACGAAAAAGTTGAGGGAACGAGAAAAGGGCGATCGGCATACTTTTGTGATTGCTTTAACGGCTCACGCTATGCCGGGAGAACGAGAAAAGTGTCTGGCGGCGGGGATGGATGATTATCTCAGCAAACCTGTGGATTTAGATGATTTGGCTGCGGCGCTGAAAAAGTATGAAGCCCAAAATGTTCACTTTGAAAATAAGTTTGGAGTTAAAAGTATTAATTTGGAAGATCGTCCTCAATTAGAAACAAATTATACAGAAGTTGTGGAAAAAGCGGAGGTTGTGGCTGTGCCTGCACCAAAGGCGATCGCACTTCAAGCTTGGGAACACGCGGACTGTGACGGACTGTTCGACAGGAACCGATTGCAGCAACTCGGACGGGTTAATGTTAAATTGCCCGATCGGCTTTTGCAAGCATTTGTGGGAAACGCACAGGCTGATGTGGCTGCTGCCAAAATTGCCGTAGAAGCTAAAGATTGGCCAACTGTGGAATATCAAGCACATCGTCTCAAGGGAACTGCTGCTAATGTGGGAGTTGCTCTGATGTCGGATTTAGCCGCACAATTGGAGTATCAAGCGCGAGGCTTTCAATCTGAACCGCTAGCTGCGGGATTGTCAACTATTGAGGGGGTTGAGAACATATTAGTGAGTTTGTCGAGTCATTTAGCCCGCGTTCGAGAGTTTGTGGAAACTCGAATGTTTGGTTGATATTTAAGATACGTCGGCGATTATAGTCGGCGATTGAAATCGCCACTACACAAACGATGTCCGCCTCCGCGGACTCAAGAAAATAAGGTAATTTTAACCGCACGGTCTAATTATCTTCAACCCACGGAGGCACGTGAAAGTCTGTATAGACGCGGTTTCAACCGCCCCGTCTTCTGTATAGACGCAGTCTCAACCAGTTTTTCAGAAACAATCGATGAGTTAACCTATGACTTACGATACCGCTACAAACCCTATTTTACATAGCGATTCATTAGAAAATCATGGAGAATTTCTGACACCTTTGATGGCTTTTGCTCAGGAAGTTATATTGGATAAAAACGAGGCAATTTCTGAGCAAGATTCTATAAATGCAGTGCGGTATTCGCCCGACGAAATAAATGATTTCTGTGTTAACAAGCTGGTGACAAAAGTGGCTCGCTGCTGTCGAGAAAGCAAGGTTGGCAAAAAATTACCAACGGCTTTTTACGTTCACGTTTCAGCCTTGTCAGCACTCAACCCTGTCCTCACAATCTACGAAAATTGTGCCAGACGCCATCTCGAAAATATTGATGAAGCAACTTTAGTTAAAGTTTCACTCCAGCAACCTAAAATATCTTATCTTTTTTACCCCGATTTCGATACAGATGCTCACCCTGCTTTGCAAACCAGCATCCAAATTAATCTCGAAACTGGGGAAGTCAAACATTTCGATTACAGCAACAGCGAAAATCCCCCAGTTTTGCACCGCAAGGAAACTTTTGTAACTACTGATTATCCCAATTACGAAAAATTTGCTCGACTCACTCACTCCGAGGAAAAGTGGGGACTGCTTGACAATACTAGCGTCATCGGCACTCGCGAAGGTTGGCTCAAATATTTGGGATATTGCGGTGTAGAAATCCAGGATCATGCTGTTGTCGAACTTTTGAAACAGAAGAATAGCGAGTTATCAATTCCCAAAATCGAGCGTCACAAAGCTGCGATGGTGCGCAACTCTATTTCTAAACCTGTGCGTCTGGTTTTAGAATCTGATTTGTTTCTTGATGGGGCGACTTTTTTTGATTACGGTTGCGGTTACGGCGGGGATGTTAAATATATTGCCGAAGAGGGTTATGCTGCTGCGGGTTGGGACCCATATTATCAGCCGGATACTCCGCAAATTAGTGCGGATATTGTGAATATTGGTTATGTGATTAATGTAATTGAATCTTTGGCGGAACGCCGAGAATCTTTGCTAAATGCTTGGGAATTAACTAAGAATTTATTGGTGGTGGCGGCTCAGGTTTTGATTGACGATCCGGATCGCGGTCAAATTGCTTACGGGGATGGGGTGATTACTTCTCGGAATACTTTTCAGAAGTATTATGAACAGGAAGAATTGAAGGTTTATATCGACCAAGTTTTGAATGTTGATGCGATTCCTGTGGCTTTGGGAATCTATTTTGTGTTTCGGGATGCGGTGGAGGCTGAGGGTTTTCGGGCTTCTCGGTTTCGATCGCACTTAGCGACTCCCAGAGTGCGATCGCAAGTCAAGCGTTTTGAGGATTACGCGGAAATGCTGGCTCCTCTGATGGCCTTTGTGAGCGATCGGGGCCGCCTCCCGGTGAAGGGCGAATTAGCCGAAGAATCGCCAATTAAGGAGGAATTTCACAGTTTTAATCGGGCTTGGAGGGTAATTTTGCAAGCCACGGATGCGGATGATTGGGAGACAATCGCCGACAAGCGCCGCCAGGATTTGCTAGTATATCTCGCTCTTAACGGTTTGGGCGATCGACCTGCGATGCGGCGGCTTCCGGCTCAAATCCGCAATGACATCAAGGGTTTGTTTGACAGTTATGAAAGAGCTTGCATTTTGGCAGATTTAATGATATACAGCCTGAGCAAACCGGATATTGTGGCGGATTGTTGCGAGGATAGTGCGATCGGCTACAAACAGCACGGTTCCCTTTCAGTTCACGTCTCATTTTTAGAAGAACTCGACCCTTTGCTGCGGCTGTACGAAGGCTGCGCTAACCGCACAATTGGCAGGCTTGACGGCGCTACCATCATCAAATTTCACGCTCGAAAACCTCAGATTTCTTACTTATTTTATCCCGATTTTGACACTAACCCGCATCCAGCCCTCCACACGGCTATGCACATAGATTTGCGCGACCTTTCTGTCAGCTATCAAGACTATTCTGATGTGCATAACCCGCCTCTTTTAGTTAGAAAAGAAGCTTTTGTTAGTCCTAGTTATCCTCATTATGAAAAGTTCGCAAAACTCACCCGCCAAGAGGAAAAATTGGGGATTCTTGATGGTGGCGCAGTTAGGAAGTATCGGGAATGGGTGCAGTGTTTGGAGGAAAATTGCGTTAAGATTAAGGGGCATAGGTTGTTTTGGCGATCGGATGCTGACCCGGAACGTGTGAAAATGCTGCAAAAAGCCGCCTCGGAACGTCACTCGCGAAAAGTTGAAATTAATGCGGGAAAGAGTGAAGGAACCGCAGAGGGCACAGAGAGCACAGAGGATGGAAAAGAAGAGGAAGAGGAAGTTATCTCTTTAACATAGGACGGTGTTCTAAGGTCATTGGTAGGACGAGAACAGGTGACAAGTGTTTTCTTCCTGGTAGTATGTACAGATGTGCATACTATAATTGAGATGGCTTACCAATGGAATCCAGAGAAAGCAGCAGCCAATCTTCATAAACACGGTATCGACTTTGCTGATGCAGTATCGGTTTTCTCAGATGATCTGGCAATTACAATTCCAGATGAGCGTTTTGATGAAGAACGATTCGTCACGATTGGGATGGATGGCTTTGCCAGAGTTTTGGTTGTTGTTTACACATTGCGGGGTGATGAAATTAGACTTATTTCTGCCCGCAAAGCAACTAGGCAAGAGCGACAGCAGTACGAGGAGGAATAGTCATGGAAACAGAGTATGATTTTAGTCAGGGTAAGCGAGGGGCGATCGATCCAATATTACCTGGGAAAACTCGGCTCGCAATCTGGTTAGATGATGAGATTTTAGCGTGGTTTCGCGATCGAGTTCATTTAGTAGATGGAGGGAATTACCAAACCTTGATTAATGAAGCATTGCGTCAATATATCCAGCAGAGTTCTGAGCCTTTGGAAGAAACTTTGCGAAGAGTTGTACGAGAAGAACTTCAGCGTATTGAAAAGTGAAGTAGGTGCATCTCATTTTTTCAAATATATTCGTAGGGGAGAAGCACCTGACGGCAGTAAATCTCTGATTCTCACTAATAAATTGTCTGCCGTCAGGTGCTTCGCCCTTGCCAAATAGAGATGCACACAAAAACTATCCAACATTCGTAGCAAAGCCAGCATAGCGACAGCAGTACGAGCAAGAATAGTCATGGAAATGGAAGAATACTTAAAAGTGAGTGAAGTTATTGATTGGCAACATCCCGAAATCATGGAATGTGCTAAACAAATCGCATCGAGACATGAGACACCAAGTGCGATCGCCAAAGCTTGCTTTGAGTGGGTGCGAGATGAAATTCATCACAGTTATGACTATCAAATGAGTCCTGTTACCTGTCGAGCTTCAGACGTTCTTCAGCACAAAACAGGTTATTGCTATGCGAAAAGTCACTTGTTAGCAGCGTTACTCAGAGCAAATGACATTGCAGCAGGTCTTTGCTACCAGCGGTTGAGTATTGATGATCAAGGTGCGCCTTACTGCTTGCACGGGTTGAATGCTATCCATTTGCCTGAAGTTGGTTGGTATCGTGTTGATGCCAGAGGTAACAAAGAAGCAGTCAACGCTCAATTCACTCCACCTCAAGAACAGTTAGCGTTTAAGATTCAGTTTCCTGAAGAGGCAGATTTTCCAGCCATATTCTCAGAGCCACTTCAAGTCGTTATAGAAGCATTGCAACGACACAATACATGGGATGATATGCTTCGTAATCTCCCAGACATTTCGTTGGAGTCCGCGAAGAGTTATGGTTTGTGGTGATACACGATTGGGTATCCAGAAACCGGGTTTTTTACGCGTCTACTTCGTTGTAGACCGCAAATTAGGTGAAAAACCCGGTTTCTTGGGTCGGAGTGCGTCCAGGAGCATCAAGCAAACTTAATCTTCAAATAATCATCCTCCATCTTCGCCCCCGAAGGTTGCAGCGCCGCTAAAGCTTGCGGCAAAACCATATTGCGGCGATGATTCCCAATCCGAACATTCAACTCATCTCCCGTTTTGCTCAACTGAATCTGATCCTTAGCAATTCCCGGCAAATACAGTTCTAGAACATATTGATTGTTTTCCTGCACAATCTTAATCGTATTTTCTGTGTAATAAACTTTGCTAGGATCTTCATCAGCATAAAGCGTTTCTTTCAAGCGCTCCAAAGCTGGCAAACCGCACATTTCCTCGGAATAGAGCGGCACTTCTTTTACAGGTAGCGGCCGGAAATTTTCGTGAATTTCCTGACGGTACTGCTCCTGGCTTTCTTTCCAACGCTTGAAAAATGGATCGGTTACTTCAGCGGGAATAATCCGATTAGCTACGATTAAATCTGTGGCAACATTGTACAAACTCAAATAGGCGTGAGCGCGCAAAGACTCTTTGATTACCATTTTTTCGGGATTAGTAACTAACCTTACCGAAGTCACAGTATTGTTAGTTAAAATCTTTTCCAAAGCTTCGATTTGCTCATAAAATTCATAAGGTGCATCCATCACCTCTTTGTCTGGCAAAGAAAAGCCCGCAAGTGGTCGAAAAAACGGTTCAACTAAAGGTCTGAGAGCAACAGATATGCCTTGCAATGGCTTATAAAATTTTCTCATGTACCAGCCGCCAACTTCCGGCAAACTTAGTAGTCGCAATGCTGTACCTGTCGGAGCAGAATCGATAATTAAAACATCATATATACCCTCGTCGTAATGCCGCTTCATCCGCACCAAACCAAAGATTTCATCCATTCCCGGCAAAATGGCTAATTCTTCAGCTTGCACGCCCTCAAGTCCCTGGGCTTTCAAAACTTGAGTAATGTAGCGTTTGACTGCTCCCCAGTTGCCTTCTAATTCCCTGAGAGCGTCCAATTCTGCTCCCCATAAATTGGGTTTTACCAGTCGGGCATCGTGTCCGAGTTCCATGTCGAAGCTGTCAGCCAAGGAGTGGGCGGGATCTGTGCTCAGCACTAGGGTTTTGTATCCCAATTCGGCACATCGCAGCCCTGTCGCGGCGGCTACGGAGGTTTTGCCGACGCCGCCTTTTCCGGTCATTAATATTAAGCGCATTTATTGTTTAGCTCGCCTGCAAATTTGTTACTTCTCTATTGTAACGGAATGTAACGAAAATTAATTTACAGCACTTACAAACTTTACTTTCAGCCGTAGTGTGCGCACTGCGCACCTTACCCAAAGGCGGTTATGTTGCGCGAAATACCACTTGTTTGAGCACGTCCAACCGCGAACAGTTCCAGTAATCGATGTGAGAAACGATTAAACCGTCGCTATTGACCTTCAGTTCGCTCCTACCGCTAATCGCCATTTTCGGTTTCCAAGGTAGCGGTGCGATCCAACTCAGAGTCCAGCGAGTTTGTATAGTATCTCCAGACTGAGAAATCTCGTGCAAGTCGAGTTTAACCTGTTGAAAAAAAGTCCCCATCAACCCGATCATTTTTTGGTAGCGATCGACTCCTGTAAATCGATTCACTGGGTCTTCAAAATAAACATCTTTTGCATAAATGCTGTACGTCTGATTTTCGGGGAATCTTTGATAATCGTCTTTGAGAATTTCAATAATGTCCATTATGATTAGCTATTTGCCTTAAATTATTATAAGATAGTTTATACCTGCTTGAGAAAAGGCGGACAACTTATGATCGACCTCTACACTTTTACCACACCGAACGGCCGCAAAGTCTCGATCATGCTCGAAGAAATAGGTTTACCCTACAACGTGCACGTCATAGACATCAGCAAAAACGACCAATTTAGCCCAGAATTCATCGCCATCAACCCCAACAGCAAAATACCCGCTATAGTCGATCGGGATAACAGCATCACCGTCTTCGAGTCCGGCGCCATCCTGATCTATCTTGCCGAAAAAGTAGGCAAATTTCTACCCACCGACAAACACAAATACTTTCAAGTCATGGAGTGGCTGATGTTTCAAATGGCCAGCGTCGGGCCCATGTTCGGTCAACTAAACCACTTCAAACGCTTTGCACCCGAACAAATTCCCTATGCGATTGGGCGCTATGAAAAAGAAACATTGCGGCTGTACGGAGTATTAGACAATCAACTAGCAAAACACGAATACATTTGTGGCGACTATTCAATCGCCGATATTGCGACTTATCCGTGGGTTGCTATTTACGAATTTCAAGGATTAACTCTCGACAACCATCCACACCTCAAACGTTGGGTAGAAACCTTGCAGAAGCGTCCCGCCGTTGAGCGCGGCATGGCTGTTCCAGCTATGTAAAAATATAAATTTTTAACCGCAGATAGACAAAAATATTACCAATTTTATCAGCGTTTATCAGCGTTCATCTGCGGTTAAAAAATCTTCATCTTATGTCCGATCTATCGACCATAAGATCCGGCAGGGGCGGGTTTATTGAATCTATGATTTGTGTTAGATATCTTGGCGAACCCGCCCCTACAATATTCTCCTTAATTAACCGGACATGATATCAAACTCAATCAGCAAAGTGCTTAATAATCGCTTCGGCAAACTCCGAACACTTCAATTCAGGCACCGGCGGCTCCATCAAGCGAGCTAAATCATAGGTAACTTCACCATTAGAAATTGCCGCGCCCAAACCCTTTTTGATCAAATCTGCGGCTTCCTGCCATCCCATATATTCTAACATCATCACCCCGGACAGAATCAGGGAACCTGGATTGACTTTATCCAAACCGGCGTGTTTCGGTGCAGTGCCGTGAGTTGCCTCAAAAACTGCACATTCATCACCAATATTCGCGCCAGGGCCCATGCCCAATCCACCGACAATTGCGGCTGCTGCATCGGACAAATAATCGCCGTTCAAATTCATGGTCGCCAAAATCGAATATTCGCCTGGCCTGGTTTGAATTTGTTGGAAAATACTGTCAGCAATTCTGTCGTTGACCATAATTTTCTCTTTCCACTTGCCACCGCCATGACTATCCCAAATAGCTGCTAGAACATCGGCTACTTCCTGAGTAATTTTGGCTTGTTTTTCCGGTGTCAAAGCATCGTAGCCAGGGTCTATTTTGCGGGCATTGTCTTCTAAGCTAATCTCGGGATTGTGTTCTTTGTTGCCGAGAATCCAAGACTCTCTTTCTGTTACGCAGTCAGCGCGATATTCGGTGGTTGCTAATTCGTAACCCCAATCTCGGAAGGCTCCTTCAGTGTATTTCATGATGTTGCCTTTGTGCACCAATGTTACTTGCTGCTTTTCTTTTGGCAACCGCAAAGCGTGGGTCATTGCCCGCCTTACTAAACGCTGAGAACCGCTTTTGCTAATTGGTTTGATTCCGATGCCTGAATCCAGGCGAATTTGTTTTTTGCCGTGTTCTGGTGTTGCTGGAATTAACTCATTATTGAGATATTCAATTAATTTGAGGCCGATTTCGCTGCCTTCCTTCCATTCAATTCCCAGGTAAATATCTTCTGTATTTTCCCGGTAAATTATTACGTCTAGCAATTCAGGAGTTTTGTGCAGCGATGGGGTTCCATCGTAATATTTGCAGGGCCGCACGCAGGCGTAAAGGTCAAAGATTTGGCGCAAAGCTACGTTGAGCGATCGAATTCCGCCACCGATTGGGGTTGTCAGCGGCCCTTTGATGGCTACTCCGTACTCTTTGATGGCATCTAGGGAATCCTGGGGCAAATACTGGTAAGTGCCGTAGATATCGCAGGCTTCGTCGCCTACGTAAACCTTGAACCAGTTAATTTTCCGATCGCCACCGTAGGCCATTTCTACCGCAGCATCCATGACTTTCTGGGATGCTGGCCACAAATCTACGCCCGTACCGTCGCCGCGTATGAAGGGGATAATTGGGTCGTTGGGGACGATCGGCAAACCGTCAGAGAAAGTAATTTTAGAACCAGTTGTCGGGGCTACAATCTTTTCGTACATATCTTAACAGTGCGGATACCAATGTTCCCTATTTTGCCACGATTATACCAGAAGGAAGTTCGGCAACGGATTATGTAACGGATTTAACGGATGTAATGGGTGTAACGGAAGGAAAGGAGAAGGCTTTAGTTATTTAGAAGAGAAGGAAGAAGCGATCGGCTGGCCGTCACTGTGCTAATCTGGCGATCGCAAATTTAAAACTAAATTAAAAAAAAGTAGCAAAGATAGCAGAAGTTTCTCTCAAGTATGCCCATCTATCTTTCAGCGCTACTGTTTGAGACATCGTTGAAGCAAGTCACAATGGTGATTGATTGTACTCGCAGATAAAAGCAGATTGTTTTGAGGATATGGCAACCGCCAAGACAATTAAAACGTTCTTAATTTCTGAAATATAAGATTTTATTGCTTCTTCTTTCCTTCTTCCTTCTTCCTTCTTCCTTCTTCCTTCCTTCTGCGTTTACTTGCGAGATTTTTCCTTCTGCATATTCTTTTTGACAACCCACAAAACAAACCCGATGACAATAGTTACTGCAACTATTTTAGAAACTGGAGCCAGATAATCATCCACAAGTGCATAATTTTCACCGAGTTTATATCCGGCAAAAGTGAGGAAACTCACCCACAAAATTGTGCCGCCTGTTGAGTAGAGTAAAAACGGGATTAAAGGCATATTGTTGATGCCAGCGGGCAGGGAAATTAGGGTGCGAACTCCGGGGACGAGGCGACACAAAAACACGGCTTTGTTGCCGTGTCTGTTAAACCATCTATTTGACTTATCAATATCCGCGCCGGATACTGTAATCCACTTGCCGTATTTGTCGGCTAAATTCCTCAAGCGTTCTTCGCTCAATAGTTTACCGGCATAGTACCAGGGAAGCGCCCCTAAAACGGTTCCGATTGTCCCTGCTGCGATCGCGGGTGCCAACTGCATATCGCCCTTGGATGCGGTGAATCCTGCCAGCGGCATAATCAATTCTGAGGGGATGGGCGGGAACAGGTTTTCTAAGAACATCAATAGCGCAATGCCTAGATAGCCCATCGACTGCATTGTGTTAGTTATCCATTCAACCATTTTGATTTAATAATTTGGTAATAGGTATAGCAGAAGGAAGTTCGGCAACGGATTATGTAACGGATGTAACGGATGTCAGGAAGACCGAATGCCGAAGTTCATGAAGTAGGGACACGGCAATGCCGTGTCCCTACGGTGGGATAGATGATTAAGTGCCCGAAGTCCAAGAGTTGGTGTACTCAATTTGATCGGCAGTCAAGGTATCAATGTGAATTCCCATTGCTTCCAATTTGAGACGGGCAATTTCCTTGTCAACTTCGACAGGAATTGAATGAATTCCTGCTTCTAGTTTGCCCTTGTTTGTGACCAGATATTCGCAGGCCAAAGCTTGGTTGGCAAAGCTCATATCCATCACGGCGCTGGGATGTCCTTCGGCTGCTGCCAAGTTGATCAAACGGCCTTCGCCCAACACAATAATCGACTTGCCATTATTCAGGTGGTATTCTTGGGTGAAAGAGCGAACTGTTTTCACGTCGGTGCTCTTTGCGCCGAGGGATTTGAGGTCTATTTCAATATCGAAGTGACCGGAATTGCAAACAATTGCGCCGTCTTTCATGGTGTCGAAATGTTCGGCACGAATGACGTGTTTGTTGCCTGTAACGGTGATGAAGATATCGCCGACTGTTGCTGCTTCGTCCATTGGCATGACGCGGAAACCGTCCATCACTGCTTCGATCGCCCGAATCGGATCAATTTCGGTAACAATTACGTTAGCGCCCATACCGCGGGCGCGCTGTGCCGTGCCTTTGCCGCACCAACCGTAACCTGCAACCACAATATTTTTACCGGCTAACAGGATGTTGGTAGCGCGGAGAATGCCGTCTAGGGTAGATTGACCGGTGCCGTAGCGATTGTCAAAGAAGTGCTTGGTGTCAGCGTCGTTGACGTTCATGGCGGGGAAAGTCAGCACGCCGTCTTTCAACATGGCGCGCAGGCGCACGATGCCGGTGGTGGTTTCTTCGGTGGTGCCGATCAAGTCAGCAATTTGCTTGGGGCGGTGCTGGATCAGCGCTGCTACCACGTCGCTGCCATCGTCGATGATGATATTGGGACGGTGGTCTAGGGCTGTGTAGACGTGACGTTCGTAGGTAGCCGCGTCTTCTCCTCGGAGGGCGAAGACGGAAATGCCGTAGTCTTCCACTAAGGAAGCCGCTACGTCATCTTGAGTGCTCAAGGGGTTGCTGGCGATCAGTACGGCGTCGCCACCGCCGAGTTTGATGGCGATCGCCAAATGAGCGGTTTCTGTGGTGACGTGGCAGCAAGCAGCCAAGCGAATGCCAGCGAAAGGCTTTTCTTTAGCAAAGCGTTCTTGAATTTGGCGCAAAACGGGCATTTCCCGGCCGGCCCACTCGATGCGTTGCTTGCCCGACGGGGCGAGGGACAAGTCTTTGACTTCGTGTTGAACCATCTTGACGGATGTAGCTACCATGTATGTTATTTCCCAGAAATCATCAAGCCTTGTTAGTTTTAGCAGATTTACCTATCTGCGGGCAAGTGCTAGTTTTTTAGTCGATCGCGAAAAGGCGGTGCTAACCTTAAATTTTGATTGTGTGCGATCGGCGAGATCGGCACCGCGCCGTCACCCACACAGCCAGAGTCCGTCGATGTTAGGTGTCAGGCGGAGTCAATCTTTTTTGTTAAGTAAATCCACCTAACTAAACGTAAAATACAGATCGCGAAAAAAGTTGCTGTATTTGTCTTCTTCCTTCTTGCTTCTTGCTTCTTCCTTCTTCCTTCTACTTAGCGCGGCGTTCTTGAATTATATGAATAATCGAAGGCACAAAAGAAAGTACAATTATTGCGCCAACAATCGGTAGTAAATATTTATCAACTTGATCGGGAGGAATCATCTTTCCCAGATAATAACCCAGCAGCGTTAGCCCCACCGTCCACAGAAAGCCGCCGATCAGGTTGTAAAACATAAAAGTTTTGTATTTCATTGCCGCCACTCCCGCCACTATCGGCGCAAAAGTGCGGACAATTGGCATAAATCTCGCCAGTACAACTGCTTTTTGACCGTGTTTTTCGTAGAAGTTTTCGGTTTTTTCTAAATATTCTTTCTTAAATAGCCACGAATCTTGCTTGTTAAATAAGCGACGGCCCCAACGGTGTCCGCTTGCATAACCCACATTGTCGCCAGCCACCGCGCAGACAAAACACCCAAAAATTAGCGTCCAAATATTCAGAGAGTCGGGCCCAGACGCTACAATTCCAGCAGCAAACAGCAGGCTGTCTCCCGGCAGAAAAAAACCGAACAGCAATCCGGATTCCGCGAACACAATAGCCCAAATCCCCAAATAGCCGAAGGTTTTAATCAGTTGCTGCAAATCAAAATTCATCTTTGTGTTTTTCCGAGGAATGAACTCAGCAGTACATAAATGACATTTATGATATCATTGTCTGTTGAATATAGCATAAACGAGGGTCTGGCCAAATAAGAAATTAGCCAGCGATCGATTATTGGTCTAAAATTTTTGAGCTGAAATTTAACGATGGGTGCAGTAATTCAACAAATCCAAACCAGCTTGTTAAACCTGCTGGGTCAAGCGATCGAGGCAATCCCGTCAATAGCAGCGGCTGTGGTCATTCTGGTGCTGACGAACACCGCAGCGAAGTTTGTTCGCCGAACAATCTCGGCAGCTACTCAACAGACTGTCAAAAGTTTGTCCTTGCGATCGCTCTTGGTGCAGATAGCCTTTGCCCTCACTTGGGCTGCTGGCAGTTCGATCGCCTGCGTGATTGCTTTCCCGGCAGTGCGTCCGGGAGATATCATCGGCTTGTTAGGGTTGGGTTCAGTAGCTATTAGTTTCGCTTTTCAAGACATCTTCAAAAACTTCTTAGCGGGAATATTGATGCTGCTGCACGAACCGTTTCAATTAGGCGACCAGATAGTTGTAGAAGGCTTTGAAGGTACAGTCGAAGAGATTTCGATGCGTTCAACTCAAATTATGACTTATCAGGGAGAGCGCGTTATCGTCCCGAATGCGATCGTCTTTACCAATTCTGTGCGGGTACTCACTGCCATGCCACACAGGCGAACTGACTTGCCTTTAATTTTAGACTACGATACCGAACCTTCCCTAGCAATTGAAACCTTGTTTAAAGCTATTTCCGAAGTCGAAGGCGTTTTGTCGCAACCTACCCCAGAAGTAGATATTTCAGGCATTAACGATGGTTGTTTGCATCTAATTATCCGTTACTGGACTCTGCCGGAACAAGCACAGGTGCGACGGACAAAAACTAGGGCTGTGGTGGCGATTAAAGCAGCGTGCGATCGAGCGGAGATTAAAATTCCTCAACCCGTACCCGTGAGTTTGTATGACTTTCACTCGTCGAACAACTCTGCGTCAAATTGAGCTAGCAACGCATAATTAAGCTGCGAGATGGGGAGATGGGGAGAGTGGGAGAGGGGGAGATGAGGAGAGTGGGAGATGGGGAGAGTGGGAGATGCGAAAAATCCTCTTTCTTCCCTCTTCCTTCTTGCCTCTTCCTTCTTCCTTCTTCCTTCTTCCTTCTTCCTTCTTAAATCAAGCAAAAGGCGAGCCGATTTCCGATCGGCGCGCCTGCACATCATATTCTTTTTTGTCAAACGTAATTTAGTAGAGCATTCCGGTTTAAAAAAATTATGAAGCTGTCTTGCTAGCGCGGCGGCGGCGTGCTGCAACCAAACCGCCGAAACCAAGAGCCAAACCAGTCATTGTAATCGGTTCGGGAACTGCTTCTGCCGTCACGGTGAAGTCTTGGAAGTCTGCGTCGTTACCGCCACCGCGATCGTCAAAGGAGATTGTTGTGCCTCCGCCAAACAGAGAACTTGCTCCGTCTGTGAAATTTCCAGCAGCTTGGAAGCTGTTGGTTGTTTCTTTGCCGAGTGCGTTCCACAGGGGCGATCCACCAAACACAGCTTGCTGACTGCCGGTAGAGGCGACGTTCAGGTTCAGCCCCGATGTCGAGTAGACCATGCCGGCGTCGCCGCTGGAGAGTCCTAAAGTGTAAACTTTATTGGCCAGGAATGTGAATGCTGCGGTGCCAGAACCCAAGACTGTATTGCCCAGAGTTCCTTTCCATTCGTTGGCGGAGCCGTTGTCTGAGGATTTAGTTTCCGAAAATAAGTCGGCAACTTTAGAGAGTGTAAAGCCGTTCACGTCGTAAATTCCCAAAGAGGATTGGTACATACCGTGAGATTCTTTGAAGTTAAAGTTGACACTTGTATCTTCTTTGAAGCTGATGCCGTTGGTACCAAAGGAGAAGGCATGAGCTGGAGCTGCTGCGCCCAACATAGCTGTGGCGGCTGCGGTAGCTGTTAGGACTGATAAGAGTTTGGTATTCATAACTGCTGCCTGGTGTGCGAGGACGTTAATATTTTTATTATGCGATACTTTGTTGGTGTTTGTGGCTTTTTCGGCTATTTTGACAGACTCTTTATCAAGTCTTTACACATCCTTTACAAATGCTGTCCATTGCATCTGAACTGCGGGCGATCGCTCTTTAAAAACAAACAAAATAATTATCAGAATTGTGGACTGAAACCGGGCATTCGGGGGGAGGGAGCGCGAATATCCCAACTGATTTTGGTCTGGTTTATCCTAATTTTTATTTGAATTGACCTGAGAGATTATCCATAGCAAACACTTACGTATAAACACTGTGGCAGCAGCGTTAACTGACCCTTATACAAGTTTTATATTAACCAGAAACTGGGATTATTTGTCTTTTTTGGACTTACGTAGGTCAGTTAAAGTAGTT
>JAYUGZ010000550.1:0-3947 GCA_043767465.1 Cyanobacteriota bacterium | reverse complement strand
CGACTGTCACAAATTAGACGCGACAACAAACCCGGTTTCTGACTGCCCGGGCGATCGCAAACTAAATCAGATAGCCTTATTTTTGATTTATAAATAATTCGCAGTATATAACTAAAACTTTCTGGCTTCTTGCTTTTTGCTTTTTAGTTTTTGATTTTTGCTTTTTGCGGATGGTATGTGGCGCGCCCCGCGAGGATTAGGCGTTGAAAAACCGGGAATACTTAGTCAAAAATGCGTAAGTATCGATCGCCTGTTCTCCCGCTTGGTTCGATCGGCAAAAACTGGCTCAAATCCCTACTCGCGATTGCCGCTACATCCCAACAGCTTGCAGCCCGCTTCGATCGGCAACAGCGCGAACAGCCGAGATTCTCTCATAAACTTTATATTTTTTTGATAATCTTTACCAAAACTTCATAAAACTTGAATAAAAAATTTTATGTATTTTTGATGAAAGCTAATATGTGCAAGTCTTGCAGTCAACTAGAGACTGTTACGGACACATATAAATGTAGTAGCTTGGAAATCTAAACTGAGTGAAAATCTTGCTGTTATAGATTCAAGTGTGGCAGGCTGGTGTCTGTGAAATCTCACAGAACAACCAGCACTCATTTAATTTAATGAGTGAGCTAGCTGACATCCGTCTGTAGAGTGACTTCTGTAAAGTCTCTTTTGCAGCTTTGACGATCGTCCTAAATCGCAGGCTGGCGATCGTCGTTTGGCCCGTCAGGGGCAAAATTCCATTTCCCGCTTTACTAACTAACAATACTGGAGGAATCAGGGTTATGACTACCTTAACGCTAGTCAAAAAAACATCTTTTACAGTTGCCAGCTTGGCAACCACAATCTTGCTGAGCATTTGCACGCCCGTGCGAGCTTTCATGTTTGGCACCAGCGGCATCCAGTTCGATCGAGATACAAGTATCAACTTTACCTTCGAGCAATCTCACGGCAATTACCAGTCCAGCTTGTTGGTAGCCAAATATCAGGTAGACGACAAGGGTACTAGCTATGGCAACATCTTCCCACCACTGTTTCAGGAGATCAAGCCCTCAGATAACGGCGCAGCCGATGAATGGAAAGGAACCTTCGGCAATGCAGTCACCTCAAACAACGGCTCCATCACCCAAACCTTCACATTTTTGCAGAATCAAACTTATGCCCTACTGCTGTGGAGCGACAGTGGCACCGGCAACCAATTCGAGCAGTACGCCTCCTCAAGCACCTTCATGAACAGCCCCGAATGGTTTGCCGCCAACAATCAGTTCCGGAGAGATGACTGTCTGGTGGCAGGCTGTCAGCAAGCTGTATTTGGGGACTTTAAGCTAGACTACAACTCCTCCGACTCATTTACAAACGTCAACGGCGGTAAAGGCCCAGAGCAATATTCATTGCTAACCATGGCCCAACTGGCTCAGGGCACAAAAATCTCCTTCGACGATGCCGGAGGAGGAAACGATCGCGACTTCCAAGACTTCACCGTGTCGGCCGAGTTAGCCCCCGAGCCAGTGACAGTGTTCGGCACTATGCTGGGGATCGGGGCTTTGGCTGCGGCTCGCGGAAAAAAAAAGCGACAGCAGCAACCAGAAAAATGACTCTTAACTAGCCCCATACAAATCTAAATAGTGCGTCTGTTCAGTGGTACTCTGAAACATGGCATTTCTAAATGTTAAGACTTTTTCCACAACGGGAAAAATAGAATCCTAACAAAGGCACTATTCATGGTATCAACCGCAACAAAAACGAACGTAGGCTACATCACCCAAATTATTGGGCCGGTTGTAGACGTAAAATTCCCAGGTGGCAAACTGCCCCAAATCTATAACGCTATTACGATCGCCGGCAAAAACGAAGCAGGTCAAGACATTGCTGTTACCTGCGAAGTTCAGCAACTGCTCGGAGACAGCCAAGTGCGTGCAGTTTCCATGAGTACCACCGACGGCTTAATGCGCGGTATGGAAGTAGTAGATACCGGGAAAGCAATCCAAGTTCCCGTCGGCCTCCCGACTCTCGGCCGTATTTTTAACGTCATCGGCGAACCCGTAGACAACCTCGGCCCGGTCGATACTTCCGAAAGTATGCCGATCCACCGCAATCCGCCGGCTTTCACCGAACTGGAAACCAAGCCTTCGGTGTTTGAAACGGGGATCAAGGTCATCGACCTCCTAGCCCCCTACCGTCGCGGTGGCAAAATCGGTTTGTTCGGCGGCGCAGGCGTCGGCAAAACCGTGATTATGATGGAACTCGTCAACAACATCGCTAAGGCTCACGGTGGCGTGTCCGTGTTTGGCGGTGTGGGCGAGCGCACCCGTGAAGGTAATGACCTTTACAAGGAAATGATCGAGTCTGGGGTTATTGACGAAAAAGACCGCAGCAAGTCGAAAATTGCCTTAGTATACGGTCAAATGAACGAGCCACCTGGTGCTCGGATGCGCGTGGGCCTGTCGGCTCTGGCGATGGCTGAATACTTCCGCGATGTCAGCAAGCAAGACGTGCTCTTGTTCATTGATAATATCTTCCGCTTCGTGCAAGCGGGCTCTGAGGTATCGGCTCTGTTGGGTCGGATGCCTTCGGCTGTGGGATATCAGCCGACTCTCGGTACAGACATGGGCGACTTGCAAGAACGGATTACTTCGACTACCGAAGGTTCGATTACTTCGGTTCAAGCTGTGTACGTACCTGCGGATGACTTCACTGATCCAGCGCCGGCTACGACTTTTGCTCACTTGGACGCTACAACTTTGTTGTCTCGCGGTTTGGCTGCGAAGGGTATTTATCCGGCTGTTGATCCCCTGGAGTCTACTTCCACAATGTTGCAAATTAGCATTGTAGGCGACGAACACTATGGTGTGGCGCGTCAGGTGCAGTCTATTTTGCAACGCTACAAGGAATTGCAAGATATTATTGCGATTTTGGGTTTGGATGAGCTGTCGGAAGATGACCGCTTGACCGTTTCTCGCGCTCGCAAAATTGAACGTTTCTTGTCTCAACCGTTCTTTGTAGCAGAAGTGTTCACCGGTTCCCCCGGCAAGTACGTCAAACTGGCTGATACCATTAAGGGCTTCCAAATGATTTTGGGTGGCGAACTTGATGAGTTACCTGAACAAGCTTTCTATTTGGTTGGCGATATCAATGAGGCGATCGCCAAAGCTGAAAAAATGAAGGCTGACGCTAAGTAATTTTAGTCATTGGTCATCAGTCAGTAGAAAGTTGGCAGTTGGCAGTGGGCAGCGGGCAGTGGTTATTTGTTATTTGTTATTTGTTAGTTGCCACAAACTACTAATGACAACTGACAACTGACCACAGCCCAATTACTAATCACAACTGCCAACTGCCAACTGCCAACTGCCAACTGCCAACTCCCAACTGACAACTGCCAACTGACAACTGCCAACTGACAACTGACAATTTATGACATTAACTGTGCGCGTAGTTGCCCCAGACAAAACTGTTTGGGATTCTAATGCTGAAGAAGTAATTTTGCCGAGCACGACAGGCCAATTGGGTATCTTGAGCGGTCACGCTCCGATGTTGACTGCTTTGGATACCGGAGTGATGCGCGTCCGTCCTGGTAAGGAATGGGTGTCTATTGCTCTGATGGGCGGCTTTGCAGAAATCCAAGAAAACAAGGTTACTATTCTTGTCAACGGCGCCCAAAAAGGCGAAACGATTGATAAAGAAGCTGCTCGTACTGCTTACGCCGAAGCAGAAGCTCGTTTGGACAAGTCTGCTAGCGGCACTTTGCAAGAGCAAATTCAAGCTAAGCAAGCCATCAAACGCGCGAGAGCTCGTTTTCAAGCTGCCGGTGGTACGCTTTAGCGCTCGCGGTAGGGACACGGTGCTTTTGTCTTTCTGGTTTGTATCAAGCGTCTAGATCCCCCCTAACCCCCCTTAACAAGGGGGGGACAGGAAATGGCTCAAAGTCCCCCTTTTTAAGGGGGATTTAGGGG
>JAYUGZ010000549.1:0-3947 GCA_043767465.1 Cyanobacteriota bacterium | reverse complement strand
TGCACCCGTACCGACTCCAACGCCTGCACCCGTACCGACTCCAACGCCTGCACCCGTACCGACTCCAACGCCTGCACCCGTACCGACTCCAACGCCTGTTAACACTCCAGATACAAACTGCATTTGCGACCAAATAGAGTCTCCCAATCTCAACCAACCCAACCAACAAATTGATAATATTATCAATGGTCGTCCCGGTCTGCTAATTGGTCCTCCCAAAAACGACGCATATTTGGGCAGCAACAGTCCCAATATCTTCGATGCCAAAGAAGGCAACGACAACTTATTTGGTGGCGACTTTAATGATATCTTCAACGGCAATGAAGGCAACGATTTCATTGACGGCAACAAAGGAGACGACCTCCTGTTTGGCGGCAAAGGAAACGATATCATTCTTGGCGATTTTGGTGAAGATACTCTTTTCGGGAATAAGGGCAACGATTCAATTAACGGCAAAGAAGATGATGACTTAATCTTTGGCAATGAAGGCAATGACTTCATCGACGGCGGCAAAGGAAACGATTCCTTATTCGGCGGTAAAGCAAACGATGTAATTCTCGGCAGTAAAGGCAATGATAGTCTCTTCGGACAACTCGGGGACGATACTTTGTGCGGCGGTGCAGGAGATGACCTAGCTTATGGCGGTCAAGGTAATGATTTAATTGACGGTAGTAAGGGCAATGATTCGATTTATGGAGACTTAGGAAATGACACGCTTCTCGGTTGCGAAGGTAATGATATTTTGTTTGGAGGTTTAGGCGATAACAGCTTGAGTGGCGGTTTTGGCAATGATACTTTTGTCATCGGATTCGATGGAGGATTTGATATTGTCTCTGATTTTGTGACAGGTCAAGATTTCATTGGATTGTCGGGAGGTTTGAGTTTTGATCAGTTAGAAATTAGTCAGAATAATAACAATGCTCTGATTAAATTCAAGGGAAGTGGAGAAGTATTTGCTTCGTTAACTGGAGTTAACGCCACCTCTATTGGTGTTAACGATTTCCGCACAATCTGAGTATGGTATTAGGGTGTGTCAGCTTGTAGCTTTTGGATGATTGAGAAAATCATGCACTCGCTCCGCACCTTAGGACTTACGCTCTTGACTAAAGAAACCGGGTTTTTCACCTAAATTTAGGGTTTGAACGAAGTATTTTGGCGAAAAAACCCGGTTTCTGGCCACCCATGCTTCTAGCCGAAGGTGCGGCCACCAGAACCCTACCAGCTAAAATCTAAAATCTAAAATCTAAAATTGGCTGAGGGTATTTTCTAGTTTTTCGGCAATTCCTTCTACCCAGTTTTCATCTTGCTTGGTGTAGCTGCGCGGCGCGTTAGCACCTAAGATTAACACGCCTTGAGTGCCCAGAGGCTGACAGATCACTCCTTGGGTATTTTCTGGCAAATAGTCGAATTCGATTTTGCCGGGATAAATATCGAGCTTTACTAAATAAACTGGTTTGTTTTTGTCGAGCACTCGCTGCAATATTGGCCCTGGCTTGACTTCGGGATTGATGCCTAAGATGCCGCGCCTCAATAAGACTTTTCCTTGATATACAATGACGATCGCCCTTGTGGCAGTATTTGTCAACAGCAAACGCGACGCCCAGGCTAATTCTAGCTTGACGGCATCGGGCAAATCTGGCGCCAGCTCGAAGCCTTCAGAGCCGATAAGCTGTACGGAATCGGGCGATCGCGCTTGCACCTGTTGCCACAGCAAACCTGTTAAAATCAGCAGGGCGCTGATAATTACTCCCAAAGCGTCGGAGCGAGCTTGAGAGTCTGTAATTTGCGGCGTCAGCAAGCGGTTGACCATCAGCAGCGTACCTGCTAACCCTCCCGCCACTAAGGGTAATTGCCGCAAAACTCTATTGGGGTCAGATTTTGTCATTGGTCAGTAGTCATTGGTCATTGGTCATTTTGACGTACTCGCTCACAAAGAAACCGGGTTTTTTACCCAGATTGAGGGTTTTAACCAAGTATTTTGGTTGAAAAACCCGGTTTCTGGATACCCATGCTTAAGTTTTATAAGGAGTAGTTGATAATTTAACAACTGCCAATTGCCAACTGTCAACTGTCAACTGCCAACTGTCAACTGCCAACTGTCAACTGTCAACTGCCAACTGTCAACTGTCAACTGCCAACTGCCAACTGTCAACCGACTTCGCCAATTTCGACAATGCGCTGGAAGAGATAGCCGGTACCGCGGGCGGTGAGAATTAATTCAGGATTGCTGGGGTCGTCTTCCAACTTTGCCCTCAGCCGGGAGATGTGAACGTCCACAACGCGGGTGTCTACGTGACGTTCTGGCGTGTATCCCCAAACTTCCTGCAAAATTTCCGATCGCGAAAAAGGCTCTCCAGAACGGCTGACAAGCAGCTCTAACAAGCTGAATTCCATGCCGGTGAGCCGAATTCGTTCGTCGCCTTTATAAACTTGGCGCTTGTTGGTGTCAATCCTAATGTTGGTGACGTGGATGACTCCAGAACTGGGAATGCCTGACGCGCCGTTTTTGTCAACCCGGCGCAGTACCGAACGGATGCGGGCTTCTAGTTCTTTGGGAGAGAAAGGTTTGACGACGTAATCGTCGGCGCCTAATTCTAAGCCGGTGATGCGATCGGCTACGTCTCCCAAAGCGGTTAACATGATGATGGGAACGTCTGATTCTTTGCGCAACTCCTGACAAACGCCGTAACCGTCGAGCTTTGGCATCATCACATCCAAAACCACTAAGTCGGGTTCGGTGTTGCGAAATGTTTCGAGAGCTTCTTCGCCGTCAGCCGCGGTGACGACATCGTAGCCAATCATGGAAAGGCGAGTCTCCAGAATGCGCCGGATACTGGCTTCGTCATCTACTACCAGAATTTTTTCTTTATGATTTTCCAAGTTACCGAGCACTCCTTAAGTTACATTTCAGATAATGTTATTTTTTTTTACCCTATCATAGAAGACACAAACTCATTGGCCTGTGGCGATCGGTCTGAAAGCTTGATAATTGCTTTAACTCCGACTTTTTCAAATGTTAAGGGTGACTATTTATCATATCTGTAAACAATGCCTAAGCCTCGAATACAATATATTTGTCGGGAATGTGGCTATGATTCACCACAATATTTTGGCAGGTGTCCTAGCTGTCACAAGTGGGATTCTTTTGACGAGCAGGTAGAGCCATCTACTCATGGTGCGCCGCGGGCTGGTTTAACTGGGGTGACAACTAAGACCGTGGGCGGTTCGCCTCCTGATAAGTCGAAGGGTCAACCAAAGGTATCTTTTAGATTATCGCAGATTTCCGACCAAACTCAGTCTCGCTGGCCTTCTGGCTACGGGGAACTTGATCGAGTTTTGGGAGGCGGGATTGTTCCGGGCTCGCTGGTGTTGATTGGTGGGGAACCGGGAATCGGGAAATCGACGCTGCTTTTACAGGTGGCGAATATGTTGGCGCGCAAGGATCGTATACTCTATGTCAGTGCTGAAGAGTCTGGCCAGCAAGTGAAATTGCGATCGCAACGTTTGGGCGTGGCTAATCCGGTTGATTTGTCAAGTAATGGCGGAAATAAATCTGGTAGCAATGGGGAAGCTAAAACAGATTCCGAGGATAATTCGGCGGAGAATTTCTACTTGCTTCCAGAGACGGATTTAGAAGTTGTTTTGCGGGAGTTGGAATCGCTGAAACCGAATGTGGCGGTGATTGACAGCATCCAAACTATTTATTTTGCTAGGTTAACATCTGCTCCTGGTTCGGTGGCTCAAGTGCGGGAATGTACGTCTGCTTTGATGCAGGTTGCGAAAAAGGAAAATATTACTTTATTTCTGGTGGGCCATGTTACTAAGGATGGATCTTTGGCGGGCCCACGGGTTTTAGAACATTTAGTAGATACTGTACTTTATTTTGAGGGCGATCGCTTTGCTTCTCATCGGCTTTTGCGATCGATGAAAAACCGTTTTGGCGCTAC
>JAYUGZ010000548.1:0-3950 GCA_043767465.1 Cyanobacteriota bacterium | reverse complement strand
TAAAGATCGCTAAGAACACGTTTCCGGGAACCGGATTTATCCCACGGTTGAAGATCGGAGTCTAGCTCACAGAAACCAACCCAGGGATGCCCCTGTTCCTGTAATTCTTCAGATTTAACTATCACAGCCGCCAAAACAGCCAAGTCAAATGGCTTAAGCGAAAGATCCATTGCACCAATAGATATTTGGCGCTCCAACATTTGCTCAGAAAGCGGAAAGACGTTGAGACTAGGATGCTTCGCTAATTCATCCAATCGTTCTGAAACTTTCACTTTTGTCAGTTCATTGGCTACTAATCCATCAAATTGAGCAAATACCCGATAAGCTGCATCCGCATCCTCAGTATTTACTCTAGTCTCATCTCTTGCCCATTTAATAAATTTGCGTAAATCATCAGAGCGAGAGCGTGGAGTAAACCGTCGAGGTACAGTTTCTCGTGCTTCTGCAAGGCATATTGCAGGCAAATATAACTTAAACTCACCAGATTGAGCGCGTTGGAACAACTGAATAGCCTGTGGGTTTTGCAAGTATGCTGGAGCCACAACATCCACTACCCAATTTGTTTCAACTAAAACTGCTTTAGGCTTCACTGTGCAACCTTGCTCCATCTAGGACCACCAGCTCTCACTTCGCCAATTCTCAGAAGGATGATTATTGATTCGCCAAGTAAGTTTCTTAAGTCACTTGGGAAGTTGTCCATACTAGCAGTCAGCTTCAATTTCTCCAGCCATCGCTGAACTCGCGATTCAAATTCCACAGCAGGGTTTCCTTTCCATTGTTCATCAGCAGGTGGTAGCAAAGAATCTAGAAGTTTCGCTTCACCAACTACATAAATTGACTCACCATTATACTTTTCTAAGGAGTCGCGGAGGAGAATCACACGCTCACCAGCTACGACAAGTCCAACTGAACAACCAATAGATGCCATAGTGTGCTTAAGCTGTGCAATAGCTTTTTGATTGTCGCTACTGCTATCTTTGAGTTGGGTCTCAGCGATTATCAAATATTCTCCATCTTGGCTGGTCACAATAATATCTGGTTGGGATGTTTTTATCATGGCTATATATCGCAGCGAATTTATTTGCTATGCAGTAAATTAACGACTAGCCTAAGCTTTGCGTAACAAAATTATAACTTGAGGGCATTCAAATTAGGTCATTTAAACGTCATGAGACGGACAATCAATTGAGCTGCCAAGTTGATGGGACAGCAATTTTAATGCCGATCGCCCACCCACAGCCGATCGCCCTCGATCTCCCGACACTACAGCAAACGATCGCACGCCCCCGTTCTCCCCATCTCAAAATTTCCCAACATTTTGCTTGCCAAGTCGAAGTCATTACGAGTATGATTTAACAAGAAGCAAAAAAGAGAGCCGCCATGAGGATCGAAGCCATACCCCTCAACCAGATTCGCCGCCCCCTGCCCCGAGTCAACGACCAAACTAAAGTAGCCGCCCTCATGGAATCCATCCGCGAGGTAGGTTTAAACGAACCCATCGACGTGTTAGAAGTAGATGGCCAGTATTACGGATTTTCTGGCTGCCACCGGTACGAAGCTTGCCAGCGCCTCGGTTTAGAAACTATCCCGTGCAAAATCCGCCGAGCTCCCCGTGCTGTGTTGCAGATGCACTTAGCCTGAGCCTCTCAACAGCAATTCGCGACAGGCAAATATTCGATCGCCCAAAACGGCCAAAACTAACTGTCAAACCTTTCTCAGATGTTCGATCGACAATCACTACCCACAACCTAAAAACCTATGACTACCAACAACCACAAACAACACCTTTACCCGACGCGCATTGATATGTCAGCCGCCACCCGCTCTCAAATAGTTGGGCTGCTCAACGCCACGCTAGCAACCACTCTGGACTTAAAAACTCAAGTCAAGCAAGCTCATTGGAACGTTAAAGGCATGGACTTCTACCAGTTGCACTTGTTGTTTGACGAAATGGCGGGAGAACTCGAAGAATACGTTGATACGGTTGCCGAACGAGTAACAGCTTTGGGTGGTTTAGCTGTCGGAACAGCCCGCACAGCGGCCTCCGATTCGATCCTGCCAGAATTTCCTTTCGACATCCTAGACGGCAAGGAATACGTCACTGCTTTGGCCGATCGCTACGCACCCTACGCCCAACATCTGCGAGTTGCGATCGACAAAGCATCGGAACTCGGTGACGCCGATACAGCGGATCTCTACACCGAAATTTCGCGTGCAATTGACAAACGTTTGTGGTTCCTAGAAGCCCATTTGCAAGGATCTGCGACAACTCCAACAGCCGCCGCCCCGGAAAAAGCAGCCGTCAGATAGCCAACTGTCAATAATTGAACTTGCATCTTCATAAATCGCGAGACTATTTTGGGGTGGGCCGAAAAGCCCGCCCCAAAAATCTATTTTAATAAGACTCCCGACAGCTTACGATCGAGAATATGTCCATTTATCAATTTGGATGAATTTTTCGTGGCAGCTAATATTCCCGATTATGCTCCTCAACTGCAACGGCTGATGCAACAGGCCGGGATTTCGAGCGATCGAGAACTCAGCCAAAAAGCAGGAGTTCCCGAAATTCAGGTCATCCGCCTGCGTCGCGGCTTAGCTTTGAAAACCCGAGCCGACATCCTGCTCAAAATCAGTCAAGCTTTGCAAATTTCCTTAACCGAACTGCTCGCAACCTTGGCGCCCGACTTTGTAGATTTAGAAAAGGCACCACCCACAGCCTTAGAACAAGAATATCAGCGCCTCCAAGCTGCGATCGCACAGCAGCGAGAATCTTTGATGCAGGAATTCCAGCTATCTAGCGTGCAAATTTTAGAATCTTGGATGTTGCAGTGGCCGACTGCTGCGAGCAAAGCTGAGGAAAATCACAACTTGCGGGCTCAGAAACTACTGCCGCTGCTGCGACCAGTCGAGCAGTTATTGGAGCATTGGGGAGTTGAGTCGATCGCCCCAGTCGGAGCCGAGATTCCCTACAACCCGCAACACCACCAGCTCATGGAAGGAAAAGCCCAGCCCGGAGAACCCGTCAAAGTCCGCTACACGGGATACAGACAAGGCGACAAACTTCTCTACCGCGCCAAAGTCAGCTTAGTTTGATGCCATTCGGGATTCGGCATAACTAAGATTGTCCCCCTCTGGAAATTCACTCGCGGTGGCGAAGTGCCGGGACTGCGCGAGGCGTTGCGATCCTAGACGAGCGCCCTCTCTTACACTCAAAACTTTTCTCCCGCTCTGTGGCTCTGGCGCGATCGGGCTCTGTTATTTGGATCGGAGTCCGTCTCGCAGCTATACTAGCTTAGTCTGGACAAGAAATTCTGACCTTCCCACTGCAAAATATGAGTCCTGTAGTTAAAATTATTCAGCCCTCTGGCATTTTAGACGGCACCAAGGCAAGTCAATTCCGCCAAGAGATTAGCGACCTAGTGGAAGCGGGAGCCGATGTGGTATTAATAGACTTCCAAGATGTGACTTTTATGGATAGTTCTGGTTTAGGCGCTTTAGTTTTGGCGCTCAAAACAGTCCGGGCCGCTGGGAGTCAATTAGTCGTCTGTTCTATCAACGAGCAAATCCGCATCTTATTTGAACTCACCAGCATGGATCGAGTTTTCGAGATATTTACGACCCGCGATGCTTTTAATAGCAAAATTCTCTCGACTAATTAAATCTTTTGGCTGCTGACTTCTTGCTATTTGGTCGCAGATGTGCTGTCAGAGGTCAGCTAGCCAAAGTTTACCTTGAGTAAAGACCAATCATCATCAAAAACTGCTTTAGCGTTCAACTTTTGAATGTAGTTTAAAACCAGTTCTAACTGGTCGGAAGTTGCACCGTTGTAAGCTGCTAGCAGGTCGATGAATGGGTCAAGCCCCCAGATATTGCCGTCAGGTTGGTGGATCTCGTATACCCCGTCGCTAAAGATGTAGAGAGTGCTCAAATCCTCGACATCGCAGCAATTA
>JAYUGZ010000547.1:0-9787 GCA_043767465.1 Cyanobacteriota bacterium | reverse complement strand
CTTAAAAAGGGGGGGACAAGAAGCTCTTAAAGTCCCCCTTGCTTTCGGGGGATTTAGGGGGATCTCCGGGCATAAATAGTGTTAAGTAAACCGTATTGCTTCTGTATATTTCTTCAACCTGCCTCCGCAGGTTTCGTTTGTGTAGACGCGAATTCCATTCGCCGGGAATCTCAACCACGGGCGAATCTGCAACCTGCACAGGCGAGTTTCGTTTGTGTAGACGCGAATTCCATTCGCCCGGTCTTCTGTATATTTCAGAGATTTGAGATAAATTATAAGTTATTGCGTTAAATTCCCCATTCCCCATCCCCCATTCCCTATTCCATTTATGCTTTGGAATTTGTTAAATAACCTGTTATTCACCGGGAATTATATCCCTCACGGGTACTGTTACCTTTGGCAGCGAGAACTCGTCGCACTCCACATAGTGTCAGACTCGATAATTGCCCTGGCTTACTATTCAATACCGCTATCGCTAATTTATTTTCTCACTCAGGGAAAAGACTTGCCCTTTCGCAATATCTTTTGGCTGTTTGCCGCCTTTATTATCTCCTGCGGCACTACTCATGTCATGGAAGTTTGGACGCTTTGGCATCCTGTTTATTGGGTTTCTGGCTGTCTGAAAATTATTACCGCCGCGATTTCTGCTTACACCGCTTTTGCATTAATTCCTTTAGTTCCCCAAGCATTAACTCTCCTGAGTCCAACTCAATTAGGAATGATCGATCGCATATTGCAACAAGAAATCATCGAACGCCGAGAAACAGAAGCTCGCTATCAAACCTTAACTGAAGCTTCGCCAGTGGGAATATTTTATACAGACGCTTTAGGAGATTGCTTGTATGTCAACGAGCGCTGGTGTCAAATTTCGGGAATGGCTAGCGATGAAGCTTTAGGCAAAGGGTGGGTGCAAGGTATTCATCCAGACGACCGCCAGCGGGTTTTTACCCAATGGTATAGCGCCGCGCAGCAGAAATTGCCGTTTAAATCTGAGTACCGCTTTCAAGGCATCGATCGCACAGAAATCAGTTGGGTTTTTGCTCAAGCTGTCGGTCAAATTGGAGAAAATGGGGAGGTTAAAAGTTATGTTGGTACTATTACTGATATTACAGAACGCAAGCTGGTAGAAGAGGAAAATCGACTGCTCAATGAAACTCTGGAGCGTCGAGTTGCTAAGCGCACTGCTCAAATTGAAATTTCTAACCACAAATTGCAAAAAGAAATAGCCTACAGACAAAAAACTGCGATAACTTTGTTGGAATTGACGCAACTACAAAATGCAATTCTTGACAGCACTAACTACACAATTATTTCGACTGAACCAGACGGCAAAATTAAAACATTCAATCTGGCAGCCCAGAAACTTTTAGGCTATTCCCCCGAAGAAGTGGTGGAAAAATCTACGCCAGCAATCATTCACGATCCTGTGGAAGTCGGGAAAAGAGCTGAAGTTCTTTCTCAAGAATTGGGAGTAAAAATAGAGCCGGGATTTGAGGTTTTTGTCACTTGGGCGCGTCGGGGAATAGCTGACGAAAATGAATGGACTTACATTCGCAAAGATGGTTCGCGGTTTCCGGTACTGCTGTCTGTAACTGCCTTGTTTGACAACAACGGAACTATTAACGGTTTTTTGGGTATCGGTCAGGATATTAGCGATGCCGTGGCGGCAGCTACGCAACGCAAACAAGCAGAAAAAGAGCTGCGCGACCTCACCACTGCCCTGCAAAATGCGGTGGAAGGCATTGCGCGGCTGGATATTGAGGGATGCTACGTGAATGTTAACCGAGCTTACGCTCATAAATGCGGTTACAAACCACAAGAAATGCTAGGTAGGGAATGGTCGATGACCGTACATCCTGACGATGTTGAGATGTTGATATTAGCTTATCAGGAAATGCTAACTTCTGACAAAGTAGAAGTTGAGGCTAGAGGTGTGCGGAAAAATGGCTCGTTTTTTTACAAGCAAGTAACAATGGTAAAAGCTTGTGACGAACAAGGGACATTTAACGGACACCACTGTTTTATGAAAGATATCACCGAGCGCAAACTAACGGAAAGAGCGTTGCAGGAAAGTGAATCCAAGTACAGACAAATAGTTGAATTAGCAGAAGAAGGTATTTGGGTGATTGACAGCAATGCCCGCACTACTTACGCGAACCGCGCTATGGCACGAATGCTCGGCTATAGTGAATTAGAAATGTTCGGGCGGTCGCTTTTTGATTTCATGGACGCAGGGGAAAAACAAAAAGCTCTTGATAATGTCGAGCGGCGCAAACAAGGAATTGCTGAAAAACACGAATTTAAATTCAAAACCAAGGACGGTAAAGATATTTGGACTTATATGTCTACCAGTCCAGTCATGGATGAAAACGATCGTCTTCTTTCATGTTGCGCCTTGGTTTACAACATTACACACCGCAAAGAATCAGAGCAGCAAATGCTGCAACTTACAGAAGATTTGAAGCGTTCCAATGAGGAATTAGAACAATTTGCTTATGTAGCTTCCCATGATTTGCAAGAACCGCTCCGAGCCGTTACCAGTTACACTCAATTGCTGGCCCAGCGCTATCAAGGCAATTTGGATACTAAAGCTGATAAATATATTAATCATATTGTTGATGGTGCTTCCAGAATGCAGCAATTAATTAACGATTTGTTAGCTTATTCTCGATTGGGAACAAGGGCTCAGGAATTTGAGATGGCCGACTGCAACGCTGCTGTGCAGCAAAGTTTGTGCAATTTGCAAATTGCGATCGCCGAAAAGAAAGCTGTCATCACCTGCGACGCGATGCCAACCGTGATGGCAGATGAATCTCAACTGGTGCAATTATTCCAAAATTTGATCGCTAACGGTATCAAATTTTGCCGCCAAGATATCCCGTTGATTCAGATCGCTGCCCGTAGACAAGAGGGTGAATGGCTGTTGTGCGTCCGCGATAACGGCATTGGCATCGATCCGGAATATGCCGATCGCATTTTTATCATTTTTAGCCGCCTGCACTCTCGCCGCGAATATTCCGGCACTGGCATAGGTTTGGCGATGTGCAAGCGAATTGTCGAACGCCACGGCGGGCGCATCTGGGTGGAATCTCAGGAGGGAAAAGGAGCGACTTTTTACTTTACTATTCCTATAATTAGTAGCTAAAGCCTCCAAGTAGAATTTTTCCCTATAATCAAGAGGATACGCAGGTTATGAGCGATCGAAGCACTGTTAGACCCGTAGAAATTCTGCTGATTGAGGATTCTCCCAGCGATGCCGATTTGGCAATAGAAGCCCTCGGTCAGGGTAAAATATTGAATAACTTGCATTTTGTCGAGGATGGAGTCGAAGCAATCAAGTTTTTGCGCAAAAAAGCACCCTATCTGGGCGTACCCCGTCCCGATTTGATTTTGCTCGATTTGAATCTGCCGAAAAAAAGCGGTGTTGAAGTGCTAGAAGAAATTAAAACTGACCCGAATTTAAAATTAATTCCCGTCGTGATTCTCAGCACTTCAGCAGATCCCAAGGATATTGTCAAGTCCTACTCGCTCCATGCCAACTGTTATATAACTAAGCCAGTAGACTTTGTGCAATTTACTAAAGTAGTCAGGTTAATTGAGGAATTCTGGCTAGCCGTCGTCCAACTTCCTGTAAGTTATTAATTGATTGAGGATTTGTGGCTGGCGGTAATGAAAGTTATCAAAAACGGATGCAAGCCCCCGATTTATACCATTTTCGATTTCATCTGTGGAGTAAATCTAAAATCTAAAATCTAAAATCTAAAATCGACTGACATTTCCCAAATAATAACTTTCAAGTTAAAAATGGCAAGGTCAAGCAAAAAAGTTTAATCTTAGATTTGTAGAGTAAAAATTTTACAGTCAAAAACGTCTAAGCTATGTGGATTAAGATTCTGTTAGTAGAAGACAATCCGGCTGATGCTGATTTGCTTGCAGAACTGTTAGAAGTATCTGTCGGAGTCGAGTGGGAACTCGTGCCTGTTGAGTTCCTTTATGAGGCGATCGCCCAATTGTGCAAACAATCCTTTGATATAGTCTTGCTAGACCTTTCTTTGCCCGACAGCCGCGGTTTGGAAACGCTGACTCGCCTGCAAGAAGTTGCCCCGGATACGCCAATGGTGGTAATGACTGGCTTGGACGATGAGGCGATAGCCCTGGAATCAGTTCGCTTGGGTGCCCAAGATTACATTGTTAAAGGTCAAATTACCACTCAATTATTAGTGCGCACGATCCGTTACGCGATCGAACGATCCCAAACATTTCAAATGCTGCGCGAAAGCGAGCGCCGTTTTCGGGCGATTTTTGACTCTTCGTTTCAGCTAACCAAGCTGCTGACTCCCGAAGGAATCGTGCTGGAAGTGAACGAGACAGCCCTGGAATTTACAGGAATGCGATCGCAAAATATTATCGGCCGCCCGATTTGGGAACAGCCGATTTGGCAACTGTCACCAAATGGTAAAGAACAATTAAAAGAAGGGATCGCCAAAGCTGGTATGGGCGAGTTTTTTCGCCGCGAAATAGACTTGTTAGGAAAAGGCGGCCAAATTGTCACAGTTGATTTCTCACTGAAACCTGTTAAAAATGAGACAGGACAAGTTTTGCTGCTGATTGCTGAAGCCCGCGACATTAGCGATCGCAAACGCGCAGAATCCGAAACTCTCAAAGCCCTCGCACGAGAAAAGGAGCTTTCAGAACTACGAGCTAAATTTGTGACAATGGTTTCCCACGAGTTCCGCACCCCCTTGACAACCATCCAATTTTCTGCTGGATTGCTGCAAAATTACAGTTCTAAGTGGCCCGAAGAAAAAAAATCTACTCATTTTGTGCGGATTCAATTAGCCATCAAACGCATGACAGAGTTATTAGAAGATATCCTCGTAATTGGCAAAATAGAAGCAAATACCTTGCAGTTTCAACCAATTTCCTTAAACCTCGAAAATTTTTGCCGTCAACTGGTAGAAGAGCAGCAGCTCAACGACAGCAACCAACACCCGATCGCCTTTAAACATGAAGGAGACAACTGTAACGCTCAAATGGATGAAAAACTGCTGCGGCAAATGTTGGGAAACGTCCTCTCAAATGCCATCAAATATTCCCCCGCCGGCAGTACAGTTTCCTTGCAGCTCAACTATCAAAACCAAGAAGCTGTTTTCCAAGTTCAAGACCAGGGTATCGGGATTCCCCAAGCCGATAAGGAGCGGATCTTAGAAACTTTTTACCGAGCTACAAATGTCGGCAATATTTCCGGAACCGGTCTCGGCTTAGCAATTGTCAAAAGGGCTGTGGAACTTCACGGTGGCAAACTCGCGATCGACTCTCAAGAAGGAAACGGCACAACTTTCACTATTACTTTACCTTTGATTTGCCCGAGCCAATCATAACTAAATTATCAAATATAAACCTTCGCCATTTAACCCTCGATTTAGTGCATAAAACAACAACTATGTCAAGTGTATTAAGGCAGGATTTTTCCAGTAAACTACTAACTGAAAGGAGCAATAACCGTGACCAAGATTTTAGTAATTGAAGATGAAGAATCAATTAGAGAAAACATTTTAGAGTTGCTGGAAGCCGAGGATTTTCAAGGAATTGGAGCGATTAACGGCAAAATCGGCATCAAAATGGCGATCGCACAAATCCCCGATTTAATTTTGTGCGACATGATGATGCCGGAAATTGACGGTCACGGCGTTCTCAAAGCTTTGCGATCCGAACCCTTAACGGCCACAATTCCGTTTATTTTTCTCACAGCCAAAGCCGAAAAAAGTGACATTCGCACGGGCATGGAACTGGGCGCAGACGATTACATTACTAAGCCTTGTACGCCGCAAGAACTGCTAAAAGCAATTGCTATTAGACTTGAGAAACACAAAGCAATTAGCAAGCAATCCCAAAAAACCCTAGACGAATTGCGCACCAATATTAGTATGTCGCTCCCCCACGAATTGCGGACTCCTTTGAATGCCATTCTGGGTTTTTCCGAGCTAATTATGTCAGAATATCAGGTTTTCGAGGCATCAGATATCTTAGACATGATTGGTCAAATTAACACTTCCGGTCATCGCTTGTACCGACTGATTCAGAACTTTTTGCTATATGCAGAACTAGAGATGGCAGCCACAAATCCCGAACTGCTTCTTGAGATGCGCAGCAGCCAATTTAGCTGCGTCAAATCTTTGCTGACTCAAAAAGCTCGGCAACAAGCGAAACAAGTGAATCGAACAGATGATTTACAATTAAACTTGCAGGATTCTTCGGTGGGTATTGATTCTATCAGACTCACAAAAATTGTAGAGGAACTGCTGGACAATGCCTTCAAGTTTTCTGTAGAAGGAACGCCTGTTTTATTAAGCACTTTAGTGGAAAATCAGACTTTTATTATCTCTGTTAAAGACCAAGGCCGCGGCATGACTGCCGATCAGATTGCACAGTTAGAAGCTTACAGGCAGTTCGATCGCAAACTTTATCAACAAGCAGGTTTGGGATTGGGCTTAGCCATCGTTCAACGCCTTGCAGAATTGCACGGAGGAGAATTTAAAATCGAAAGTTTGCCGCAACAAGAAACAATTGTTTGCGTTTCCCTGCCCGTATAAACAATAATTAGATCGTGTCCGTTCGATTCACCGCAATAAAATTGGTTCGTAGTGTGGAATGCGAGTCCGCAACCAAAGAGTGGAATGCGAGTCCGCACTACGAACCGTATTTGTTATGGTAATCAACCGGACATGATCTAATTCCAAACTCTTACGCAATCAGTAGACTTTTTGCAAAAGTCCTTTTTTTGTTATTGTTACAATTTTGTTTAGTCATTCTCAATTCTTCAATCTCAAATCCTTCGACGCTGGCGCTGACACCGAAGTCGAAAATCTCCAATAATATTATATAGCGGTTCTCAAGCGTGGTGAGGATAGCCCATAGCCCATAGCCCATAGCCCATAGCCCATAGCCCTATGCCGTTCGCGTACCTGATATGAGAGCTCGAAAGGCTATATAGAATATATCGCCCGTTTCACACATCGCTGCATATAAATTTGAACTACCTTATCCTCACGGTTGATTTGCTTGCACTCCGAAAACAATCTTCTCGCTTCGACAAACCTCTCGTTATTGTACAATGCCAAAGCTTTCTCAAAGATTGTCTTTGTATCTAACTTTTTTTGTCGCAACTCCGGCGGGTCTGCCGTGAATATTTCATAAATTGTGACCATGCGCGATTTGCCTTTAACTGTAACGCGATCGATTAACCTAAAATCATAAATATCGGTCAACTGTATAAAAGTATTATGAGTAATTAACATCGACACTCCATACTCTTTTGTCAAATTTTCCACGCGGGAGGCTAAATTTACTGCATCGCTAATCACCGTGCTGTCCATGCGACTTTGGCCGCCAACCGTACCTAACATCAAAGAACCCGTATTGATTCCAATGCCAATTTGCAGCGGCGGGCGATCGGGCTGACTGCGACTACTATTATACTCGTTAAGCTGTTCTAGCATCGCAATTCCAGCTTTCACCGCATCGTCCGCACTGCCATTAAACAACGCCATAATCGCATCGCCAATATATTTATCAATAAACCCAAAATTTTCAGTAATTGCAGGTTCCATCCGCGACAAATAAGCATTAATAAATTGAAAATTTTCTGCCGGATTCATAGTTTCAGAAAGAGTAGTGAAATCGCGAATATCTGAAAACAGCACCGACATTTCTTTCTGTACCTGATCGCCTAATTTTACTTCCAGAATACTTTCATATCCCAGAAAGTGGAGAAATTCGTGCGGCACGAACCGCCCGTAAGCATCTGTTAATTTTTCTTCCGCTGCTAAAGCTTTTTCCAACTCGTCTGTGAATTGGCGGCGCTCGGTTTCTACCTCTTGACGCTCTGTGATATCTTGAAAAACTGCGATCGCATAAACAATGTTTTTCCGTTCGTCGTAGATGGGAGTCGCCCAAACCTCGATCGGCACAATCCTATCCGGGTGGTGAATTTCCGCATCGTCAACGTGCACCACTTCTCCCCGCAGCGCCCGCACAATCGGTTGAAGCTCTCTTGGATACAGCTCATTGCTTCCAGCGCAATAAGTTTGATAAACCTCCGGCAAATTGCTAGCAACAACATCAGAAACCAAGCCTTTACCAAGTATTTTTTCCGCCCAAGAATTCATGTAGCAAGGTTTCCCGACAGCATCAACCACAAATATACCCACCGGCACCGCTTCCAGCAATTGACTCAGCCGATTTTCGCTCTCAGACAGCGCTTCATTTAACTTTTCTTCAGCAATCAAAGCTTTTTCCAAATCATTCGTAAACCTGAGCCTTTCCACATCTACCAGTCTTCGCAAAGTAATATCCTCAGCAAAACCCTGATAGTAAAGCACTTCACCCCTAGCATCAAAAACAGTACGTGCATCCTCAGAAATCCAGATAATACTGCCATCTCGGCGGTAAACTTCCGACTCAAACTCCGACACAGTACCGTACTGTTTCATCAGCGCAAAAAACTCTTGACGGCGGTGCGGTTCCACGTACAATTGCCGCTGAATATCATTAACACTTGCCATCAATTCTTCAGGAGAATCATAGCCGTAGATTTGAGCCAGAGCCGGATTAGCGCTGATCAAAGTTCCATCAGGTGCAGTCTGAAAAATACCTTCCAGAGCATTTTCAAATATCCGGCGATACTTCTCTTCAGCTTGCACCAGCGCTGCTTCAGCTTGCTTGCGTTCCGTAATATCAGTAAAAGCAATAATCCCGTAGGAAATATCCCCGATAGAATCATAAATAGGAGTCGCCCAACTCTCCACCGGAATAATCTTATTGCCAGTCCGAATTTCTACATCCTCAGTCCGCACATTTTCGCCCCGGAGCGCCCGCATAATTGGCAATTCTTCCACAGGACATCTCCGATCGGTTCCGGCTTTATAAAATTGATAAATTGCTGCTTTCTGCTCCGAATTAATATGCGGCACAGTGCCTTTACCAAACACCTCCCGCGCCTTCTGATTAGCGTAAAAAGATTGACCGTTCGCATCCAGCACGCACACACCCAATGGCATAGCTTCCAGATATTGCGTCAACCGACTTTCGTTCTCGTGGAGTTTAGCAATCAGCATCGCCTGCTTGCGACTTAATTTTGCCAACTCCTGATTCATATCCTGAAGTTCTACTTGTTTTTCAGCTAATTGTTTGTCTTGAAAATATCTGTAAATTGCCTCAGTGACAGTTAATTTTAAGTCATCAGACTGCCAAGGTTTAGGTATGTATCGGTACAATTTAGCATAGTTAATCGCATTGGCTACCGCCTCCAAATCAGCCTGCCCCGTCAGCATGATCTTGAGAGTGTTCGGCGAGATGGCATGAACGCTTCTTAATAGCTCGTCTCCTTTCATATTAGGCATGATATGATCGGAGATAACCAAAGGAACCTCATACTGTTCTGCTAAAAGTTCTGACAGCAACTCTAAAGCTTCTTCGCCGCTTTGGGCCGTTTCAATTAAATATTTATCTTCAAAGGCTTTGAGCAAGTCTATTTCTAGACTATCGAGTATAGTCGGCTCATCATCGACACAAATAATGACTGGTTTTTTCATAAATTTGCTAGACCAGACTTAATCGCTTCAATTAATTCTTGATTTTGCCAAGGTTTTTGTATGAAAGCATGAAGATTGGCTTGAGTTTTTGTTCGTTCAATTGCTTCTTGGTCAGCTTGTCCTGTCAGCATCACTGTCACAATTTTTGGATATTTTTGATGAATTTTAATCAGCAACTCATCTCCTTTCATTCC
>JAYUGZ010000546.1:0-1513 GCA_043767465.1 Cyanobacteriota bacterium | reverse complement strand
ACAGTGTCGCCCCAAAGGTCGTAAATAAACTTTTTTAAGCCGATGACGCCGGCAACTACAGGGCCGGTGCTAATCCCGATCCGAATGCTGAATGGTTCGGAATGATCTAAGCTGAGAAGCCGGATTTCGTGCAGCATATCGATCGCCATATTGGCGATCGCCTCGGCATGATCCTCTCGCGCCGTAGGTAAACCACCCACAACCATGTAAGCATCACCAATAGTCTTAATTTTCTCTAAACCGTGGCGATCAGCTAAATGGTCAAAAGCCGAAAAAATATCGTTGAGCACTTTCACTACCGCAGTCGCTGAAATTCTCGACGACAGTTCTGTAAACCCCACAATGTCGGCAAACATCACAGTTACTTCCCCAAAACTTTCGGCGATATTGTGTTCATTGTCCTTCAAACGCAGGGCGATCGCCGCCGGCAAAACATTCAGCAGCAATTGCTCAGATTTTGCTTGTTCCAGTTCCAACTGTAGGTAAGCAGCCTGCAACTGTTCGGCTTGGAGAACTCTTTCTCCCGCTAGTTTTTCGATTTGGGCGCTGCGACTCAAAGCTGTCAGCATATATGTCACCGGAATCAGAGTCCACAGCATCCCCATCGTCAGAGTTCCCCAAGAACGCCAGTGCTTGCGAGTGCTGCGAATTTCCGCAGTTGCCGACACGTACAGAGACCACTGGCGGCCGCTAATTTTTAGCAGCCTTTGGCAAGCCGCATACTCCGGGCCTGGATTGTCCAGAATCGGACAGTTTGACTTGAGGGCTCGTTGCGCAGCGGCCGATGCGGTCAACACTTGTTGGCTGGCGGGTTGGAACAGCAGCGCAAATTGCTGAATTTGGCCGTCAGCAGCCAGATTATTGAGAACCGGGTCGGCCCTGTGCGGTAACAGCGGCGGTGCTTCTTGCTGGTCTGGAGCGTCGCTGGCGAGATAAATGGTGAGGTAGTCGGTGTTGCGTCCTTTTAAAGAGGTTTGGAAAATATCTTTGCCTCGAAATACGCCCAGAATAAATCCTTGTAGCAGTTGGCGGCGGGATTCCAGGGTAGTCGGTTTAGTGCTGTTTTCGTAAATCGGAACAATTGCCAAAAGACCCTGTTCTGGGGAATTGCCCCCAGTTAGGCCGGCGTAGCTGGTGACAATCATTTCTCCAGTATCGCGCGATCGATCGATCGCGTTGCGGATTTCTGGGTGAGAGGCGAGGTCAAAGCCCAATATTGTCTCGTTTCCGGCTGTTGGTTCGGCGTAGAAAGCCGGGAAGTATTCGGAACGCTGACCGGCTTTGCGCAGTTCTCCTCGCGGGCCGCGTTCTGTAATCTCGAAGCTGGAGTCGGTTTCGGTTTTGGCTTTGGCTTCGTAGTTGCGCCGCTCCAGATTGGCGACGCGGGGGGCCCAAGCCAGGAGTTGCAGGCTGGGGTGAACGGATAGGGGACGGCCGACAAACCGAGCAAAAGAGGAACGCTCGACGGCGCTGAAGGCTTTCATGTAGTCGCTGAGGGCGAGAACTGCGTCTA
>JAYUGZ010000545.1:0-3963 GCA_043767465.1 Cyanobacteriota bacterium | reverse complement strand
CTCCGTTATACTCCTGACAATCAACTTCAAATTGCTGAGATGCTGGTGCAGTTTCCCGGCCCAAAACCTGAAGATCCGCCCGAACATTTGAAGGTGATAGGATGGGGAAATTTAGCTCAAGAAATTCACGATAAGTATCGCGAGGGCGATCGGGTGATTATTGAAGGCCGGCTGGGTATGAATACGATCGAAAGAGATGGTATTAAAGAAAAACGCGCTGAACTGACAGCTCAAAGGATTTACACTGTCAGCGCCGATGCCATGAGTGCGGCTCCGGCAACTAGAAGCGTCCCCGAACCGGCTCAAATGCGCGACAGTGCGCCCGCTAATGTGCCGAGCAATGTGGTTCCCATGAGTTCGCGAGGCCGCAGTTCTAACAACGCTCCAGCCCCTGCTAATCGCACGTCTAGTTCAGATTGGAACTCGCATCAGTCTTCTGAGTCCGATCGCAAGTCTGGTGCTTCTAATGAACCTGATAATCCCGATTACGATCCGATTCCGTTTTAAGATCTGACGGCGAATAGATCAGCGAATAGATCTGACGGCGAATAGATCTGACGGCGAATAGAATTCGCGTCTACACAGGCAAAACCCGCCTCCGGGGATTGAAGACAAGACAAGACGGTGATTAAATTTACGTTCTTTTCTTCAGTCTGCGGAGGCAGACTTCGTTTTTGTAGACGCGGTTTCAACCGTACGTCTTCGTTTTTGTAGACGGGGTTTCAACCGTACGTCTGATCCGATCGCACAATTTCCACTCCAAAAACGCGAGCAAACTCAGCGAGTACGATCGATCGCACAGTTTTGACCTCAATTCCCGGTATAAACTGCTCCAAACTCCCAACAGGTCGATCGGGAATCCCGCAAGGTACAATTTGCCCAAAACCTGCGAGATCCGGGCACACATTTAAAGCAAAACCGTGCATGGTAATCCAGCGACTGACTTTAATGCCGATCGCCCCTACTTTACACCCATCTACCCAAACCCCAGTCATCCCAGCAACCCGCGAACCCTTCAGCCCGCAAACTTCCAGCACCAAAAGCAACACTTCTTCCAACTGCCGCAAATACCAGTGCAAATCCTGCTGGTGACGGCGCAAATTTAAAATCGGATAGCCCACCAACTGGCCCGGACAATGGTAAGTCACCTCGCCACCCCGCTCAACTCGGTGCAATTCCGGCTGAGTTTCGCTGTCAAATTTCAGAAATTCCAGCTTTGAGCCCAGTCCCAAAGTGTAAACCGGCGGATGTTCCAGCAAAATCAGCACATCAGGCAAATCTGGATTGTCCCGACGTTCTTGCACCAGTTTTTGCTGGATTTCCCAAGCTTGAGAGTAGGGCACAAGTCCCCAATCGAGGAGCAAGCACGGTTCAGGGATCAGAGGTTTATGGATAAGAGGGGAAGTCATGGAAAAAATCAAGAGTATTTGTACTGAATATTGGCGCAGTTTAAATCAAGAATTGTCAACATATCGAAAAAAATTTAAAAGATTAGTGTTTTGTAGAATACATAGTGCTATTGTATGAAACATACCCACGTTACAGAAGGGAGGGAGCTCTATGAAGCTTGTTATCCAGGGTAAAAATATAGAAATCACCGATGCGATTCGCGAGTACGTAAATCAAAAGGTGGAAAAGGCAGTTAGCCATTTTCAAACTTTGACGACCGAAGTCGATATCCATCTATCGGTGGCTCGTAACCCCAGGATCAATCCTAAGCAGACTGCTGAGGTGACTATCTATGCTAATGGCAGCGTGATTCGGGCTGAAGAAAGCACGGAAAGCCTTTATGCCAGCATCGATTTAGTTGCCGACAAAATAGCCCGTCAACTGCGGAAATTTAAGGAAAAACGCCAGGACAACAAAACCCAGACTAATGCCAAAACGGTAACTGTGGTTGATGAACATCCTGTAGTAGCAGATTTGATTGGCGATCGAACTCCCGAACTTCCAGCCGAGGTAGTGCGGACTAAGTATTTTGCCATGCCTGCGATGACTGTGCAAGAAGCTTTGGAACAATTGCAGGTTATCGATCACGATTTCTATATGTTCCGCAATGCGGAAACAAACGAAATTAACGTGCTCTACGAACGCAAAACTCACGGTGGTTATGGAGTTATTCAACCCCGTAACAGCAACGGCAACGGTAATAGCAAAAATGGCAAAACTGCCGAAAGCACTGCGCCTGAAAAATCAGGTGCTGCAAAAGGTTAAATAATTCCTATCAGCAAAGAGAGGACTAAATTCCTCTCTTTGTCTTAGTCTGCGGAGGCAGACTTCGTTTGTGTAGACGCGGTTTCAACCGCCGTCTACTTCCTTCGTTTGTGTAGACGCGGCTTCAACCGCCGAGTCTCTTCTTTTATGACTAACTTTTAATACCTTCCAAAGTTTTAAGAGACTCTGCAACGTGCGCCTTAAAATCCAACATTGAGTCAAAAATATGCTTGACAACGCCTTGTTTGTCAATGACATAAGTTACTCTACCAGGCATAATCCATAAAGTAGCAGGAACACCATATAATTGACGCACTTTATTACCAGCATCACTTAACAATGTGAAAGGTAACTGATATTTGGTGGCAAATTTCTGGTGAGACTGCTGCGAATCATCGCTAATCCCAATGACTTCTGCACCTGCGTCTTTGAAAACTTCATAACTATCACGAAAAGCGCAAGCTTCCGCTGTGCATCCGGGTGTGTCGTCTTTCGGATAGAAGTAAACGATAACATTTTTTTGACCCCGAAAATCTTTCAGGCTGACTGATGAGCCAGTTTGAGATGATAAGGTGAAATCCGGTGCGGTGTCTCCTACTTTGACTGTCATATTTTTTTGAAGTGAGTGTTTTGTTTGTTGATTATTATACGGTAGTTAGCGGAAAAGGATTTTTAACCGCAGATGAGGGCAGATGAACGGAGATGAACGCAGATGAGTTAATTGGCATCTTTTGATAAAATTAAGTTGAGCACATTCAACTCGTTGGAGCTCATCAGGTACTTATCTGTGAACATTTTGGATCGGCTTTGTTCTAAACTGTAGCTTCTAAACACGATAAATGGGAAGTCTTTGTATTTGTGCCCGATCGGCATTACACTATCTACAGGGTAGAGCGATCGCATATAAGCCGACAAAATATCCCGAAAATGCCTGTCTTCCGGTTCTTCCAGGCTGTTGTCAGCAAAATACTCCTGCATTTCCTCCCCGCCGACAAAAGCAAACAGCGGTATGGCATAATAGCGATCGAACTGTTGGCTGAGTTGTTCAAAATACTGAGTTTTCTCGACATCGCTGTTCAGAAATTGCAAAAGCTCGATCGCACCTCCTGTTATAGCCGATCGTACATTCTCCGGGTACGACTTGCTATCCCTGATTTGATACATTTTGTGCAACAACCGATTATCTACACATTTCTGAATTTGCTCGCGTAGTCGCATCTGGTATTTTTCCAGCAAATTTTGATTAGCTAAAGGCACTACCAACAAACTACCACAAACATGACCAATCTCTAAATTATCATAACTCAGCAAACCATCCAGCGGATTGCACTTTTCCAAAAACTTCTTGTTAAAATCATCCCGCATTTCCAGATAGGAATCGCCCTTGTGACGCGAGTTATCAGAATTTGTCAAAACAAACTCCCCACGCCCCAAAAGCTCCTCTAAACTCGTATAAACCTCCTTTAGCAAGCTATTTCCTCGGATGCTTTCGCTCTTGAGCGTTTTAATCAGAGAAGCCATCTTGTTACCAAAAGTATCTCCCACTGCGGAAACCGACTTACCGCCGATGGGAATCATCACAAACTTTTCCCTACCTAAATTCCCGTATCCGACAATTCGCGTCATCACCGCCGTCTTCAGAATTAGCAGTAAATTCAACAAACTCAACTTACTTTCTTGTAGGGAAAGTGCCACATCATCAGCGTAATAAACTGCTGTATCAGACACGTAAAAAACTAACTCCTTATC
>JAYUGZ010000544.1:0-3963 GCA_043767465.1 Cyanobacteriota bacterium | reverse complement strand
TCGGGCCATTTTTGAGACAGCAGTTGACTTAGGTTTTCCAAACCTAGTTGGGGTCTGGGGTCACGGCTGCCGTGGGAAACTAATAAATAGGTCGATCGCAATTTCAATATGGATTTAATGTTAGTGTTCGATCGGGATTTTAACAAATTATAACACCGTCAGGTGTGTGAGATCAGGCAGCGGTTGAAACCGCCCAAGATCAGACGGCGGTTGAAACCGCGTCTACACAAACGATGTCCGCCGGACGCCGACTCAAGAGAAGACGGCAATTTAAAACGTCCGGTATTCAACCTGCAGATGTGGCTTTTGTTTGTGTCGATGCGGTTTCTAACCGCCCTGTTTTCTTCAACCCGCGCACCATCCGGCTTTTGTTTGTGTAGACGCGGTTTCTAACCGCCCTGTCTTCTTCAACTAACCGCCCGATTTATGCCAATATTAACTACAATTCTTCTCACACTCAGTTAATTTTGCTGACAGTGCATCGAGATGCCGCACCCACTGAATGCCGCCTACCCAACTGCGAGATGGGAGGTGTCCGATTGGTGCTTTCTCGGTAAATTTAATTTGTCCTGAAGCGGTAGCAGAGTTGTAGGTTTGCCAGTTTACCCGATCGCAAAATCGGATATAATCTCCCTTAACACTTTCGTAGATTTGCTTTTGGACGCTGAAGCCAAACCGACCTTGACTATAATGTAGCCACAGGCGATCGACTGTTTGCAAATCTGGGCACGGTAGCTGGTAAATTTGGCTGATTTCTAGCTGAGTTCCCGGTGTCAGCGACAGAGACTGACACATGACTGTCCAAGTTTCGCGATCGGCTTCTTTCCACTTTTTGTTTGACAAAAAATCCCGCAGTCTGGTATGATCAACCGCCCGTGCAGAAATCATGGTCGGATCGAGATTTGAAGTAACAGATAAAGACAAATTTTTTGCGGAATTTGCGGGGGTTTTGGTCGGTGAAATCTCAGGATCGGGAGTTGGTGGCGGGGTGAGATTGGGTGAGTTGTGGAGATGATTGAGAGTAAGAGCGATCCTCTGCGAGGGCTTTGCTAACGGCATTTTGAGCGAAAGAAAAAGTTGAGGGCGAATATCTAAAGCTGCATTGATATCTTGCAAAACTTCCTCAGCAAAACTGTACCGCTGATTGAGATGAGTTTGCAGTAATTTATCTAAAATCTCACCTAACTCGGCGCTAATACTTGTGCCTTTGGGGAGAAAGTCGCGCCACCACCAGCGCTCAGTTTTACAGTCGTACATATCCAAGGGCGGAACTTCCGTCATCAGGCGAATGCAAGTTACACCTAAACTGTAAAGGTCGCTAGCCGGAAATACTTTGCCGCGCATTTGTTCGGGGGCTACATAATCTTGACTGCCGATGAGCGTTGCTGAACGCAGTATGGCTGAATCAGTCAACAGTTTAGCAATGCCGAAATCGATCAATACAAGCTTATTGTCCGATTGGCGACGGATCATATTTTCTGGTTTGATGTCGCGGTGAACAACGTGGCTATCGTGGATAAATTGCAGGACTGGTAATAAGTCTTGCAGCAGTTTCCAAATTTTATTTTCATCGTATACACTCTCCTCTAATTCTTGTTTGAGAGTCGGCCCGTCTATAAATTCTTGAACTAAATAAATCTGGCGTTCTTGTTCAAAGCAAGCTAATAATTTTGGTATTTGTGGATGTTTGAGTTCATCTAAACGGATGGCTTCTTGGTGGAATAATTCAAGGGCTTTGTTGAATATTTTCGGATCGCGGTCATGAAAATAAAATTGCTTGACTGCACAGCGCGGTTGAGATGGGATGTCTTCATCAATTGCTATGAAAGTTTTGCCAAATCCGCCTCTACCTAAGAGTTGAATCGGGCGATACCGCTGTCTCAGCAACAGGTTAAAGCCGCAGTTTAAGCAAAATTTTTCGGTCGGTGAATTTTCGCGATTTTGACATTCTGGGTTGATACAGTAGCTCATATTGATTTTAGATTTTATATTTGAGATTTTGGATTGTGAAGAAGTTTTTTAAATGCACCGCTTTCGTAGCCTCCTTCCTGCGTGGCGCGAAGGAAGAGAGATCAGAGCAGAAAATTAGTTGACAATTGACGCACACACGGACATAAGGCTATTCTAATCGGCTGGGCCCAATCGTGATGTTGTACGGTGTGCACGGCGCCCCAAGCTGACACAGATCCGGGCGCGCGACTGCTTGCTGCGCGGTCGTTTTACTGATATTCCGAGACGCAACTGGCACATTAAAAAAAGGTACGTTGTTGCGCTGTCTTCGATCTTGGCGCCACAATGTACCTCAAAAATTCTTTAAGTATTGTGACACTTGTGTCCAGGACTGACTTGATCTGTGGACTACGGCGAAGGAGAGGCGCGAACCAGCCCGGTTCCTGACCACCTGTGCGATCGCCCAAATCGAAAATTGTGCTAAACTCTTACTGTGCCTGGAATGTGAAGCGCGATCGATGTGATCGGTTCAGGGACTCTGAAAAATATTTTAAAATATTTTGGCTTTACCCCTAGACTTGTGCTGGAATATAGTGCTATAGTCAAATACGTTATGGCGAGTGTAGCCAAGTGGTTAAGGCAGTGGTTTGTGGTACCACCATTCGTGGGTTCAATTCCCATCATTCGCCCTTTAAATTCTGAACTGTTTGATGAGGTCGCCTCTGGGTGCGCTTCGGCGCACCTTAATCTTTGGGATTTAGCGGTTCTGTCGGCAACAGTTCCGATGTGCTAATCTAAAATCTCCACTCAAAAATCAAAAGTCAAAATATGCCATCTTTAGTAGCAGAAGATTGGGGATATAAATTTAGTGGCGATCGCACAATTAGTAAGTTTATTGGCCAAGTTGAAGGGGACGCGGCTTTAGCGAAATATTGCGATTGGGAATGCAGGGATCGTGCGGAACTTCTGATGTCGGAGATAGCCGGCAAATCCCACAGTCTTTTTTATGTGCGCCGCCAAAAGGTGAATGAGAGATTTTCTGAGGAAGAAATCTGGGAATTGATTCTTGCTACCGATGGAGATTATTTTGAATTGCCCGAATTGTTGCAAAAAGCCGTGAAGCGAAGCTATCCCGAAGGGAATCGCACTTTACGATTATTAGCAACTGTACGCATAGAAGATGGAATCGGTGGCTTAAAACTGCTGGATGCTGGATTGGTGGCGCTTCCCAGAGGTAGAAAAGATGGGTATGTTTTGCCGATGCAGTTGCGACTTTTGCCGAAAAGTCGCTCGCCAATTCCGGCAAAGTCGATCGCCCGCGTCCAACAAATGCCATTTTGGGACGATAGACATATACCGAGTACCGAACAATTAAAAGTTTGGCACACTTTCTTAAATGTGGAAAAACGCATCGCCGAGGCGCGTCAATTTTGTGTACCTTTCCGCGCGCATAACTATGGTTCCGGCTTGAAAATCGTTACTTTTGAAATCGATCGCACTTCGGCAACTCTTGACGGCTACGATGAGAATCCCTTACAAATCGGCGACTTTCGCGAAAGGCTAAAAAAAGCCAGAAATGAAGACATTATTTTGTTTGATTCGCCGCCCGGAAGCAGAAGCAGTCGCGATGGCGAAACTTTAGGTAGCATTGCGGAAATTGACTTTGAACAGGGTAAATTACGGATTAAGTTAGATGTTGATTTGGGCGATCGCCTGGCGGGTAATAGATATCAACTACCCAGACAAGGATTCTTGTATTTCGAGGCGGCGGGCGATATCAGTCAGATCGATCGCAAAAAGAAAGCTTTAAAAATGCTCACGGATGGCCGCGCTCAAAATCCGTATTTAAGCGAGTTTTTATTCGACTCTTCCCAGGCGAGATCTCCCGATAAACTGGTTAAGTTGGATCGGGAAGACTTATTAAATCGGAATGCTAATGATGATCAACTCGCCGCCGTTGAAATGGTGCTTTCGGCGCGGGATTTAATTCTAATTCAAGGGCCGCCGGGAACC
>JAYUGZ010000543.1:0-9821 GCA_043767465.1 Cyanobacteriota bacterium | reverse complement strand
AGCCCGCACAACCAACACCGAACAAGGAGCCTCAGCCACAACCTCAGCACTCACCGAACCCTCCAAAATCCGCTTCAAACCAGTCAAACCCCGACAGCCGATCGCAATTAAGTCTACTTTATGAATATTCGCCAAACGCAAAATCTCCTCAGCCGGTTCCCCCGACACAATCTCCAACTCACTCTCGCAAGGCAACATTTCCTGATAAGATTGCAACAACTTCTCTACTTCTCGATAAGCAATCTCATTTCCCTGAGCGTGAGGTCGATCGACCACCGCATCAAAATCCGACATCCCAGAACTCACAACATGAACTAAAATCACCTTAGCCGTCGGTTCTAGCTTAAACTGCCCCACAGCTTGCAAAACCTGTGCTGCAAACTCAGAATTGTCGATCGCTACCAAAACAGTATTCAATATAATGCACCTTTAAATCTCAGATATTAGACTTTAAAATTCTCGTTAAATCTCGCCGACTCTCCCCAATTTATATCTTCCCATCAACAGCCTCATACTACACAAAAACCCGGTTTCTTAACATAATTGCGTAATTTAAGCAAGATATTGGAAGAAACCGGGTTTCTTAAGCCCGAAATGCGTAAATCTCGATCGGCAAACTCAAACCTACCATCTAAAAATCACCCTCACCCTCTGTCTCAGTGCGTAGCCGCACCGAATCAGCATGAGAAGGCAAACCCTCAGCTTCCGCCAACACATTAATCGCCCTACTCACCTTTTTCAGTGCTGTCGGCGAATAATCAATCAAACTCGAATGCTTCATGAAAGTTTCGACACACAGCGGCGACGCATAACGGGGAGCTCCAGAAGTCGGCAAAGTGTGATTCGGCCCCGCCAAATAGTCTCCCACCGCTTCCGGTGTTGAATAGCCCAAGAAAATCGCCCCAGCGTGGCGAATTTGCTCCAGCAAAGCCCAGGGGTCTGCCACTTGCAATTCCAAGTGTTCGGGAGCAAACTCGTTAGAGAGTTCCGCCGCCGCCTTCAGAGACTCAACTACTACGACTAAACCATAATTGGCGATCGCCTTTTCCGTCAAAGTCCGGCGCGGGTGATTCGCCAACTGTCTCTCTACCTCAGCCACGACTTTTCTCGCCAGCACCGAATCCGCCGTCAGCAAAATCGCCGACGCCATCGAATCGTGCTCGGCTTGAGCCAACATATCCGCAGCTACGTGTACGGGGTTAGCCTTGCCATCAGCGATAATCAGCACTTCTGACGGGCCCGCCAGAGAATCGATCCCCACAGTTCCGTAAACCAGTTTTTTCGCCAGCGTGACGTAAATATTCCCCGGCCCGGTAATTAAATCTACCTTGGGAATAGTTTCTGTACCGTAGGCCAAAGCTGCGATCGCCTGAGCCCCACCTACCCGATAAATCTCATCAACTCCCGCTTCCTGAGCCGCTACCAGCACCGCAGGATTCATTTTTTTCTCTTGTCCGGGGGGAGTACACATCACCAGTCTCGGAACCTTGGCGACCTTGGCAGGAACCGCATTCATGATTACTGAGCTGGGATAGGATGCCTGACCGCCAGGGATGTAAATTCCCGCGCGATCGACCGGAGTGTAGCGCTTACCCAAAACAATCTGATCATCGCCAAACTGCACCCAAGATTTGGGCACGCGCTGTCGGTGAAACGCCTCTACCTGTTTGCAAGCAAGCCGGATGGCATTTAATAATTCTTTCGATATTTGCTGATAAGCAGCATCCAATTCGGCGCCACTCACGCGCAAATCTGTCGCATTTAGGGTGATGCGGTCAAATTCAGCAGTATATTGCAGCACAGCCTGATCGCCTTTGCGCCTTACAGCTTGCAGCACCTCGCGCACGGTGGCTTCTTTGTGAATAACAAGTTCGTCGTGGGTGCGATCGCAGATTCGTCGCAGTTCAGCTTGTGCCTCAACCCACTGAGTAATAATTCGCAGCATGGAGATTATGAATGCCGTCTATAATTCACGCTTGATTTGTTTGCAAGAAGGAATTTTCTTGCTTGATTCTGGGTAACTCGGCGACCAGTCCAAAAGCTTGAACCGCAAGACTTGCGGCATTTTCCCAGGCTTCAGTGCAGCGTTTAAATCTCTGTCGATCGTTTTGCAACACTGAGGACAAGTCACAACCTTTCTTGAGGAATTGCCCGCCACAGAACCGGGTGTGGAGGGAGAGCGTTTCAGGGGAGATTGAGTCAGGGCGATGGCTCAAGAGAGAGTAGGTTCGAGGGAAAAAATTTTCTCTGCTGCCTTCTCTGCTGCCTGCGGCTACGCGATCGGCTTTTATTCGACTGCCCCAGCGGTCTGCCGAATGCCGAATGCTTTGTTCCCTTTACCTTCTATCTTCTTGGACACTCCCCGGTCTTTCATAGGCGGGGATTCTTGTTTCACTGGGAGTCTCATAACTTTACCCTCAACAAGCATCCACTGTGTGCCGCACAGCGGGCAAAGTGCTTCGGGCTGTTGCTAGAATCACCCGTACTCTTTGTTATAGCTTAACTTGGATTTTTCCGGGAATGGCATTTCGATCTGAATAGATGCTATGTTGGTTTTTCTGACACCTGACATTTTTTTTATAAAAAAACGCAAAAATATTGTATAGTTGAAAGTTGCGCGCTAGAAACCGTAACTTTAACTCGTAACGGTGGAAACCCCGCAACACGCCTCTGCAACACCCGTGTCATGCCTTTGGGTCTGTCAGGGTAGAAAACGGGGAGTTAAATGAGTCAATTAAAATTTAGTGCGATCGTCGCCAAAAAGTAGTCGCAGACTCAGCTCAATCTGAGCCAGAGGCTAGTGGCTGTCTGACTCAGCCTTTAACAATCAAGCTTTTTGTGGCTCGCTCCCGAAAAAGTTGTCCTCCAAAACCCCGTGTCTTGAGACTATCTTGAGACTAGAGTGTATCAATCAATACCTAATTCCACAAACTGAACTATGGCAAATATTAAGTCCGCCGTCAAACGAGTCAAAATCGCCGAGCGCAACCGCTTGTACAACAAATCTTACAAGTCAGCGGTCAAAACTTTGATGAAGAAGTATTTCGCGACCGTTGAGAAGTACGCCGCATCTCCGACACCAGAATTAATGCAAGAAGTCCAGCAGCGGATGTCAGAGGCATACAGCAAAATTGACAAAGCTGTCAAAAAAGGTGTACTACACCGTAACAACGGCGATCGCAAAAAGTCCCGCTTGGCAAGAACCCTCAAGCCACACGAAACACAAGTAGCATCCTAAGACAGAAGGAAGTTCGGCAACGGATTGTGTAACGGATTCAACGGATTTAACGGATGTTGAGGGAAAAAGTCCGATCGAAGTTCGGCAACGGACTTAACAGATGGATGAAAGAAGGAAGAGGGAAGATTTTCCCACTCTCCCGATTCTCCCCCTCTCTCTCTCTTCCCCTCTCCCATTCGCCCATTCGCCATGCAGCTCATCGATACTCACGTTCATATCAACTTTGAGACTTTCAAGTCTGAGTTAGAAGCCATTCGAGAACGCTGGCGCGAAGCTGGTGTAGTTCGCTTGGTTCATTCTTGTGTAGAGCCCGAAGAGTTTGCCGGAATTCAAGCAATTGCTAATCTATTTGCAGAAGTCTCCTTTGCGGTGGGGCTTCATCCCCTAGATGCCGCCAAGTGGAAAGACGAAACTGCAAGCCTGATTAGAAAATTAGCAAGTTCTGACTCTAGGGTAGTGGCGATCGGCGAAACCGGACTAGACTTTCATAAAGGTGACGATCGCGAACACCAGTTTAAAGTGTTTGAGGCACAGCTTGAAATTGCCCGGAAACTTGACAAACCAGTGATTATCCACTGTCGCGACGCCGCCGCGCCAATGGCCCAAATGCTGCGGAACTTTTGGCAAACACGCGGCCCGGTGCGCGGCGTGATGCACTGCTGGGGAGGTACACCCGAAGAAACTCAGTGGTTTTTAGACTTGGGTTTATACATCAGTTTTAGCGGAACTGTCACCTTTAAAAAAGCCTTGCAAATACAAGAATCAGCTTGTATGGTAAATAGCGATCGCATCTTAGTCGAGACAGATTGCCCTTTTCTCGCCCCCGTACCCCAGCGGGGAAAACGCAACGAACCAGCTTACGTCTACTACGTAGCCGAGCAAGTTGCTAAATTGAGAGGAGTTTCTCTGTTAACTTTGTCCCAGCAGACAACCGAAAATGCCTGTCAGCTATTCGGCTTTTCACTGTAGCCTCAGCAGCACAGAGAAACGAAGAAAACAGGTTGAGTTAGGAGCAAACGATAGGGAAAATCCCATCTCTATCCTGCACAAAAAACCGGATTCATCCTTTATTTGAGATTCTTTTGGCGTTGTCTCCTGCAATTGGATTTGCGTCCTATAATTAAAAGAACCGACCGATCGGGCATCGTTTGCGATCGGCGCCATCGCAGTCGCCCGAGAACTGCCAGCTCGATCGCCAGCACGCTAACATTCGGGGCAGGTCAAAAAATCAAGCAATACCTCAAGTTTACACACTCAAACTTACAGATCAAAAGAAAGTTGGAACGTCAGAAATTTGGCAATAGCTGTCAAGTCAATTTTAGAAGTCAAATGTGTAGGTTTTTTACACTGAAGCACCAAGAGATCGAAGCTAAAAACAATTCGATCGAAGCCAAAATACGCACAGAATTACTGCGAGCAACCAGCCCAAAAAACCGTTGCAGCAGTTGGCAGGCGATCGAAAACATCATATAAATTCTCTCACACAATCCATCAAAAAAACGCAACAAGGTAAAAACGCCAAACCTTGGCGCCATGTAAAAAGCTAGAGACACTGCGGAAAAAGGACACCCATGACCACTAAAGATTACACAGAATTTGCCTTCACCTTGCCCGACCTGATTGAAATCCAGCGGGCAAGTTTTCGCTGGTTTCTAGAAGCCGGACTGATAGAAGAACTTGACAGCTTCTCCCCGATTACAGACTACACAGGCAAGCTGGAACTCCACTTCATCGGCAAAGACTTCAAACTCAAGCGCCCGAAATACGACGTAGACGAAGCCAAGCGCCGGGACAGCACCTACTCAGTGCAAATGTACGTACCCACCCGCCTGATCAACAAAGAAACAGGCGAAATCAAAGAGCAAGAAGTCTTCATCGGCGATTTACCTTTGATGACCGAGCGCGGCACTTTCATCATCAACGGCGCCGAACGAGTCATCGTCAACCAAATCGTGCGATCGCCCGGCGTATACTACAAATCAGAAACCGACAAAAACGGCCGCCGTTCCTACAACGCCAGCCTCATCCCCAACCGTGGCGCGTGGCTCAAATTTGAAACAGACAAAAACGATTTAGTCTGGGTGAGAATCGACAAAACTCGTAAACTCTCAGCCCAAGTCCTGCTCAAAGCTCTAGGCTTAACAGACGGTGAAATCTACGACAGTTTGCGCCACCCCGAATACTTCCAAAAAACGATCGAGAAAGAAGGACAATTCGGCGAAGAAGAAGCCCTGATGGAGCTCTACCGCAAACTGCGACCGGGCGAACCCCCCACCGTAGCCGGAGGCGAACAGCTCCTCCACTCGCGCTTTTTCGACCCCAAACGCTACGATTTGGGCAAAGTCGGCCGCTACAAACTCAACAAAAAACTGCGGCTCTCCGTTCCCGATACCATGCGGGTGCTGACATCCCAAGATATCTTGACCGCGATCGACTATCTTATAAACCTGGAATTCGACATCGGCTCAACCGATGACATCGATCACCTAGGAAACCGTCGCGTCCGCAGTGTCGGAGAACTACTGCAAAACCAAGTCAGAGTAGGACTGAACCGCTTAGAACGGATCATCCGCGAACGAATGACAGTATCCGATGCCGACTCCCTGAGCCCCGCCTCCCTAGTCAACCCCAAACCGCTGGTAGCCGCCATCAAGGAATTCTTCGGTTCCTCACAGCTATCCCAGTTCATGGATCAAACCAATCCTTTAGCAGAACTAACTCACAAACGCCGGCTTTCCGCCCTTGGCCCCGGAGGCTTGACCCGCGAACGCGCCGGTTTCGCAGTGCGGGATATTCACCCATCCCACTATGGCCGGATTTGCCCGATCGAAACACCAGAAGGCCCCAACGCCGGACTGATTGGTTCCTTAGCAACCCACGCCCGCGTCAACCCCTACGGCTTCATCGAAACACCTTTTTACCCAGTAGAAAAAGGACAGGTATTGCGGGACAAAGCCCCCGTATACATGACAGCCGATGAAGAAGACGACTTGCGCGTCGCCCCCGGAGACATCAGCCTCGACGAAAATAACAACCTCTTGGGCGAAACCGTAGCCGTCCGCTACCGCCAAGAATTCACCACCACCACCCCGATGCAGGTGGACTACATGGCGATTTCGCCGGTGCAAATCGTCTCCGTCGCCACATCGCTGATCCCGTTCTTGGAACACGACGACGCCAACCGAGCTCTAATGGGATCAAATATGCAAAGGCAAGCTGTGCCGCTGCTCAAACCCGAACGCCCCCTCGTCGGTACCGGCTTAGAAGCTCAAGCAGCCCGAGATTCCGGGATGGTGGTAGTTTCTAAGGTCAACGGCGAAGTAATTTACATCGACGCCACCCGGATTATTGTCAAGCCTCTGGCGGTAGATGCTGAGTCGAATTCCAGCGAAGAACATTTCATGATTCGGGAATACGACGACCTCAAAACCAAGCAGCCCTCGGTTTGGAAGCAAAAATATGCAGGCTGCATCGAGCATGAACTGCAAAAATATCAGCGATCAAACCAAGATACCTGTTTAAACCAACGTCCGCTGATTTACGAAGGCGATCGCGTCGTAGCAGGCCAAGTCCTCGCCGACGGTTCCTCCACCGAAGGGGCAGAACTGGCTCTGGGTCAAAATATCGTCGCAGCTTATATGCCTTGGGAAGGCTACAACTACGAAGATGGAATCCTGATTAGCGAGCGCTTGGTGTACGAAGATGTGTACACCAGCATCCACATTGAAAAATACGAAATCGAAGCCCGCCAAACCAAACTCGGCCCCGAAGAAATCACTCGCGAAATACCCAACGTCGGCGAAGACGCCCTGCGCCAGCTAGATGAACAGGGCATCATTCGCAAAGGTGCTTGGGTAGAAGCCAGCGACATTTTGGTAGGGAAAGTCACCCCCAAAGGTGAATCCGACCAACCACCCGAAGAAAAACTGCTCAGGGCAATCTTCGGCGAAAAAGCCCGTGACGTGCGCGACAACTCTCTGCGCGTCCCCAACGGTGAAAAAGGCCGCGTGGTGGATGTGCGGGTGTTTACTCGCGAACAAGGCGACGAACTCCCCCCCGGCGCCAACATGGTTGTCCGCGTCTACGTAGCCCAAAAGCGCAAGATTCAAGTCGGCGACAAAATGGCAGGCCGCCATGGTAACAAAGGTATCGTGTCCCGGATTCTGCCGATGGAAGATATGCCTTATCTCCCAGACGGCACCCCAGTTGACATCGTGCTCAATCCCTTGGGCGTACCGTCGCGGATGAATGTGGGTCAGATTTTCGAGTGCTTGCTGGGCTGGGCGGGCGAAAACCTGTCGATGCGGTTCAAAATGGTGCCGTTTGATGAAATGCACGGCGCTGAAAAGTCGCGGGAAACCGTTCACGGCAAATTGGAGGAGGCGCGGGAAAAAACGGGTAAACCTTGGGTATTTAACGAAAAACACCCAGGCAAAACTATAGTTTACGATGGCAGAACTGGCGAACCGTTCGATCGCCCGATCACCGTCGGCATCGCTTATATGCTCAAACTCGTCCACTTAGTAGATGATAAGATCCACGCCCGCAGCACAGGGCCTTACTCGCTGGTAACGCAGCAGCCCTTGGGCGGTAAAGCGCAGCAAGGAGGGCAGCGGTTCGGGGAAATGGAAGTTTGGGCTCTCGAAGCGTTCGGCGCAGCTTATACTTTGCAAGAGTTGCTGACAGTCAAGTCGGATGATATGCAGGGTAGAAATGAGGCTTTGAATGCGATCGTCAAAGGCAAAGCCATCCCACGCCCCGGTACGCCCGAATCGTTCAAAGTGCTGATGCGGGAGTTGCAGTCTTTGTGCTTGGATATTGCCGTGCACAAGGTGAATACGAACGACGATGGTAGCGAACACGTTGAGGTAGATTTGATGGCCGATGCAGGCGGCAGGCGATCGCCCTCCAGGCCTACATACGAATCGCTTTCTCGCGACGAAGATGAGGATTAGGGATTAGGAATTAAAGATTAAAGATTTTTTGGCAACATTGAATTCTTTAATCTTTAATCGACAATCTCAAATAAAAATGCCTCAACAGTGGTACGAACACTGTTGAGGCGAATCAACGCTCTAACAAGGAGAGACGCTGACATGAATATTGTAACAGTTGTCCCAGGAATTGAAGGAGAGTTTGACCAGGCGACGGGCTGTATTAATTGGCAAGGCAGTAAGTTCGGCAACGGTTACGGGCGCAAATGGCTCGATGGCAAAACGGTTTTAGTCCACCGATTAGTCCTTGAATCAAAAATACCAGGATTCCTCGATTCCGGCCATTTTGCTTGCCACACCTGCGACAATCGAAGCTGCATCAACCCGGCACATCTGGTAGTAGGTACTGCTGCTGAAAATACCGGGCAGATGATGGAGCGCGCTCGCAAAACTCCCAGACGCAAAAGTATTCCGGGTATTGGCATATTGTCGATCGTACAACTGCGGGAAATTCAGACTAAATATTTAGCTGGAACCATCAAGAACCACCTAGCAAAAGAGTATGGAGTAGATCATGACACTATTACTAAGATACTTAAGACAAATATTCCCAATAACTTCACTACAGTTGCACCCAATTTTTTAGGAGAAATTCAAGACGACGGCTGCATCATTTTCCAAGGTGGAAAGGACGGTCAAGGTTATGGTAGGTACTGGAAAAATGGAAAATTGAAATCCGTTACTCGTGCTATTGTAGCTCTTCAATTAGGATATGAACTTCCGACTTCGATGGATGCTTGTCATACCTGCGATCGTCCAAGTTGCATCAATCCAGAACACCTTTGGGCTGGTACTCGCACTCAAAATTTATTAGATGCTTCTAAGAAAGGACGCACTCAAGGCAAAAGTCATCCTCTTTCCAATGCCAAATTAGATTGGGAAAAGGTGCGAGAAATTCGACAAAAGCTAGCAGCAGGAGAGAGGATGAAAGATGTAGCACAGGAATACAGTGTCGGCCGCAAAACCATACATTGTATTAAGTATCACGTCACTTGGAAAGAAGAAGGTCAAGAGGTTCCACTTCCTCGCATGGGTGGACATCTCGATCGCAAATTTACTTTTGCTCAAGCTCTGGAAATCAGAGAACGAATTCAAGCCGGAGAACCCCTTGCTAAAATAGCTCGGGAATTGGGAGTGTCAGGCAGTATCATTTCTGATATTAAAAGGAACGTCACATATAGAGGAGAATAAAATTGATTTAAGCCGCAAAACAACCAAACAAAAAAAATAAATAACCACAAATAATCGACTGTAAATCATCAATTGGAGTCACAATGGCTAAGGTAGAACAACGCTTTGATTACGTCAAGATAGGGTTAGCTTCACCAGAAAGAATTCGACAGTGGGGAGAGAGAACTTTACCCAACGGTCAGATAGTTGGCGAAGTTACGAAACCAGAAACAATTAATTATAGGACATTAAAACCTGAGATGGATGGCTTGTTTTGCGAGCGCATTTTTGGGCCTGCAAAAGATTGGGAATGTCATTGTGGGAAGTACAAGAGAGTTCGTCATAGAGGCATTGTTTGCGAACGCTGCGGTGTTGAAGTAACTGAATCTCGCGTCCGTCGTCATCGCATGGGATTTATC
>JAYUGZ010000542.1:0-1519 GCA_043767465.1 Cyanobacteriota bacterium | reverse complement strand
CATTAGTCAGGGTATGATCGGCTATTTCGATCAGCAGATATATCTGTGAGGCGATCGGGTGCAGGTCAGTATAGCGTAGCACGTCTGGCATCACAACTGCGATCGACGGTTTTGGTTGTGCAGCGCCTAACTGAATTGGTAGCTGCGCCCGCACCAAAACGTCATCTCTTAACAGCTTTTCCAGCAATTTCTGAATAAGTACGATCGCTGTAGCATAACCTGTTCCCTGTGTTTTCATTTTTTTGACGATCAGTCCTGCAACTAACAACTAACCAACTTGCTTTAATACCGAATTCGCGGGTCAATATAAGCATTCAAAACATCAATTACAATACTAGCAATTACCACAATTCCCGCAAAAAATACCACAATACCTTGAACAGTGGGATAATCCCGCAAACTAATCGCTTCGTAAAGGCGATTTGCCAGCCCCGGCCAAGAAAAAGTAACCTCCGTTAAAATAGCACCACCCAACAGAGCAGCAAAAGTCAATCCCAACACTGTAATCACTGGAATTAGCGCATTTTTGAGAGCGTGAGCCCATAAAATCTGCAATTCAGGAATGCCCCGAGCTCGGGCTGCTTCAACATAATCTGCTTGCAAAGTTTGCTTGAGATTCACCCTCACAATGCGCTCAAAAATGCCACTCAAAAGAATGCCCAGCGTCAAACTCGGGAGTGCCAAATAATGCAAACTTGTCAGAAACTGACCGGGGTTAGCGCTCAGGAGACTGTCTACAGTGTACAATCCCGTGAATCCTTGGGGGGCTCTTAATGTCACCGGAAAGCGAGTTCCCAACGGAAACCAGCCCAACTGCACCGAGAAAATTAATTGTAAAACCATGCCGGCCCAAAAAGCCGGCAGCGAGTAAGTGATAATGCCAAACAAACGGCCAGCAGCATCGAAAATAGTGTTGGGGCGGGATGCTGCCAGGGAACCGATACTGATGCCGACAATTAAAGCTATGGCCATGCTACAAACTGCTAATTCGACTGTGGCGGGGAAATAGTCTCCGATAATTTGCCACACCGTTTGTCCGCGAGTGGTGATGGAGGTTCCCAAGTCGAAGCCCAACAAGTCTTTCATGTATTTAAGATATTGTTGCCACAGGGGCGCGTCGAGGCCGAGTTGGGTTCGCATTGCTGCTTTGGCGGCGGCGGGAGCTCGCGAGCCGAGAATGGCATCTATGGGGTCGCCCGGAGTCGCCCGCAGCAGCAAAAATACTGCTGTGGTGATTGTCCACAACATTAGCGGTGCCAGGAGTAAGCGGACAAAAATATAAGATTGCAGGGCTTTTGAACGAGACATAAAATTTGCTTGCCGAGTCAGTAGTCAGTAGTCAGTAGTCAGTAGTCAGTAGTCAGTAGTCATTAGTCAGTAGTTGTTAGTCATTAGTTGAATGTAGAAGGCAGATTGAATGTGGAAGAAACCAATATTATAGATCTGTGACTTCTGTGTCGCGAATCAACGAAATTGCAAAATGTCTGACGCAGAACCTAATGATGTAGGGTACGCAGTG
>JAYUGZ010000541.1:0-1521 GCA_043767465.1 Cyanobacteriota bacterium | reverse complement strand
CTGTGACTGTACCGAACGTCAGCAAATTCATAAATTGGCGACGCCCCATATCGGGGACATCGGGATTTCCAGCAGAAGATTGAGCCATGACCTGCCTTACGGTTTTAAGTTACGTTTGTTTGTTAGCTGTTAGCGAGCCTGTACGTGCAGATGAAGGAGGATAATTGCCGTTAATCTGCTAGCACAAATCTCTGGTCGCGAAAATTCCTTTAAGAATGCACCTTCCAGCCTTTATTAGAGTATTATTACATTTTTTGAACTTTGTCTTTTATTGTTTAACAGATTCACTGAGGAGCAACCATGACGGGCAAGGATTTACACCAGCTACTCCTAGAAAAATGGGGAAAGTCTTACGATATCAGATTGCGGCGGACGCGGGGCAAGATTTTTGTGCAGGTGATGTGGAAATATTTGGAACAGGTGTCTTTTCCGATGACGGAGGCTGATTATTTTGAGCATTTGGACGCGGTGGCCAATTACCTCAACGGCTGGGGCAGCACCGAACAGGTGAGAGAATATATTGTCACTACTCGCGATCGCCCGCGATTGGGCAAAGCTGTCAGCGTTCCCCTAGATTTGGGTGAAAGAGCCTCGGAGTGGTTGCTTGACGAGTTTTGAGTCAGTTGTCAGGAGTCAGGAGTCAGGAGTCAGGAGTGGTCGATCGCCCATCTCGTCGCTTGTAAAGTTTTGTGTCCGAACGGGGCTGGATTTTTTAAGTTGAAAGTCCCAAAAATCGTCAGGCGAACTTGTCATCCGGCGTGCGGGCGGCGAGAAACTAAGCTGTCGCGCAGCTAATTTTCGCAGTTTTTTTTATTCAAACTCTTGTGTGGTCGGCTTTCCGGCGCGAAGACTGCTGTGGGATTTAAATGTCGCAACAGTTTCTGGGGTTCTTTAAATTTTGGGCGATCGGGTTTCTAGCTGACCAAAATCATCCGAACCAATTTCTGTCAACACTTTCACATACAATGAGTCTCAGATATCTTGTGAAACTTAGGAGAATGTTGTAATGGGTGTTGCAGTTGGAATGGTTGAAGTCTTAGGATTTCCCGCTGCCGTAGAAGTTGCAGACTCAATGGTGAAAGCAGCCCGAGTTACTTTAGTTCGCTATGAAAAAATAACCCGTGCTTACTGGACAATTATAGTTAGAGGAGATATCTCTGAAGTGCAAGCAGCCGTTGCTGCTGGAATTGAATCAGTTAAAAAGGTCGATGGCGGAAAGTTGCTGTCGTATCACATAATTGCTCGTCCCCACGAGAATCTCGATTACATTTTGCCGATCGGCTACACGCCTGAAGTCGAACAGTTCCGAATGTAGACAAAGTTTTGACAAAACTTTGGTGTGGAATTTTAACTTTTAGTAAATTATAGAGGCGCGGGCGATCGCACCTCTATATTTTTTGGCAGCGAGGTGATCGATAGATTAATACGGTTGACTTAACGCTTCTTGTCATTGCGAGCTATACGCGCGGCAATCTCCGTGACTATGACACTTCTGGGTTAAGTCAGATGCGCGCTGAGCAA
>JAYUGZ010000540.1:0-9840 GCA_043767465.1 Cyanobacteriota bacterium | reverse complement strand
GGTGGGGGCGGGTTTACGAGATTATTGATTTGAGTCATAAATTGTTGGTGAACCCGCCCCTACGAGAATTCGCGGTTTTACGTCAAGTTTCTACAATTTGTCGATCGCCCTTTTCGCCTTGTCACTCAGATTTTTCACCGCATCTTTCACATCTTCTGCTGCGTGGCGGGCGGCGGATTCTGCTTGTTTCGCTTTACCTTCAGCCTGGTCTTTTTTATTGCCTGTGATATTCCCGAAAATTTCCTGAGCTTTGCCTTCTACGTTTTTGCCGATCGCCTTTGCTCTGTCTTCTGTACTCATAAAACACTCCGCTAAGCAATTTAAGGTTTTCACTATTCTACAATTAACTTGCAGGCAATTATGTTTTGATTCACATTAATTCATATTGCGCTCAAATTCTACTTCAAACTCGCCGCCGCAACTTTCACAGGTTCCAGCAATTCCAATGGCAAATGCAGCATATTCAATTGGGTGCTATCTGCTGGTTTCCTTTCAGGATCTGGGCCGTGATAATCACTGCCACCAGTTGCTAGCAAACCATAATCAAGACACATTTTTTTGAGCTTTTCTATTTGACTAGAACTGTGGCTGGGATGGTATACTTCAACTCCCATTAAACCAGCATCCACTAATTCTTTTAAGACTTCCTCAACAGCGCCGCCGCGAAATAAATAAGGGTGAGCCCACACTGGTACTGCGCCGCAACTCCGCAATAAATCGATGCCTTCGGCGATCGAGAATTTCTCGTAATGCACGTAGGCGGGGCCGTAGTCTCCCAGCCAGCGATCGAAGGCTTCCCGCGATGATTTGGCGTGACCAGCTTTTACCAGTGCAGAGGCAATATGAGGTCTTCCCGGTGCCATTCCTGGGGATGTTGTTGGCAGTTCGATCGCATATCCCAACGCTGCTAGTTTATCTACCATTTCTTGCGATCGGCGAAACCTGCCTTCTATGCGATCGTTCAAAGGAATTTGCAACTTATTTTGGTCTGGATAAAAACCTAAAATGTGCAAAGATCGGCCGTTGTGCACTGTACTGAGTTCAAGTCCGGGGACTATTTCGATACCGCACAAAGCAGCGGCGGCGAAGGCTTCATCCCAACCAGACATCGTATCGTGATCCGTGACAGCCAAAGCGCGAACCCCCGAAGCAGCGGCGGCGGCTACGAGTTCGGCTGGGGTGAGAGTACCGTCGGAATAAGTTGTGTGACAGTGGAGTTCTAGCATTTTGACCTAATTAACTACTTATCTACTTCTTCGCGAACTCTATCAATCGCATCTTCTCGCAATTTGGGAAGCACCAGCGATATTTCAATATTTGGAATATTCAGGATTTCTAGGACTCAAACTTTTTTGCTTGACTGTGCTGTCTGTCTGCAACATCTGTCTCGATCAATCTTATCACAAAAACTGTACTGAAACTCCCCAACGTACCAAGTATATCATTGGCAATCGCGCTGTCTGCGCTTCTGAAAGCACGCCTTTTGCTGTGCCAGTTCGCAAATTGGCTCAAATCAGCCTCTGCCACGGGTTAACTAAAAACGCCCCAAAGTCATACAGGAAAAACACTTGAGCGTTTTGGTTGTCAAAAATTTTTCAGATATAAACTGTGGAGGTTCCGATTGTGGCATTGTGCGATCGCTACCCTTGAGGAATTTTTTATAAATTAATAACATAACATTCAGGTACAGCGCATGAAATCCACACTTTGCTTTCCCGAAACTTCTGTTCAGTCTAACAAAGTTAATTCTCATAGTAATGCAGTTAATTCTGATGGTAATCTTGAATATTGTATCGCTGCTGCTTGGATTGACTTAGTAGGAGGAGACTTTAGCAGTTTTGCCGGAGATGATTGGCTTGCATTGTGCGGCGATATTGATGACGGTGAAATCTACCGGGAATGGTTTTTGTGGCAAGACAGTGAACTAACTCAAGAATGGGAAGCTTTCGATCCAATTACCAATTATCGAGTGGTGGCACCTAGCCGAGGAATGCTGATTTCTCAAATCGACAAAATAGAAGATACCAGAAAAATTTAGCCAATTGCAAAAATGTTAAATCTTGATGTTCAACTTGAATGATGATTCTGCAAACAAACTCGGTTTTTCTCCAATACCTTGGCTCGAACATGATACATCACAAAACCGCGTTTCTTAGACCAAAACAATAGGTTGGGTTTCGTTCCACTCGCCCAACCTACTAAATTTAGGTCGCTACAGATTTTGGCTTTTCTCGTTCTAATTTGCGCTGCTTCAAAGCTGCAAGATTTTGTTTAACTGTGTCGATCGCAAATCCATTCCCCTGCTGTTGGTACAATTCGCTAGCACGGATCAAATCTGCAACCGCTTCGCCGTCCGATCGCAAATTCGCAAAAACCAAGCCGCGATTGTGGTACACTTCTGCCAAAGTTGAAATTTGTTCTAGGGCGCTGGTAAATTTATCTTGAGCTTGGCGGTAATTTCCCGACTGATAAGCCTCAATTCCTTGTTGGAAATAAACCGCAGCTTTGCTACCTGCGTCGGTAGCTGGAAATTCTGGTAAACTCAAAATTGGTTCTTTAAAGAGTACAGAAATGCTGCCTTTGCCGAAGTAAGCCCAAGTCATTGTTCCCACGCCAATCCCCAGCGCAGCCACAACAATCACAGACAGAGCAATAAAATTTGTGAGTTCCATAGAGAAATATTTGTTGTATGAGAATATGATAATATAGTTTTGAGTTTTCGCCCCGGTCATTAGTCAGATACCAATGATTGAACGCAATTCCCCCAATTGTCCATTACTAATTTCCCATTACCAATTTATATGAGTTTCCAGTACAGCGCCGCCCTAGTGACTTTAGCCGACATCGACAAGGAAGTTCTAGTTAAATTTTACACAAAGTTTCTCGACATAGAACCAAACCCCTATATTCCCAATACTTATGCTGAATTTCAACTCCCTGGCTTAAGACTTGGCATATTTAAACCCAAAGATTCCCACAAATCGGAATTTGCAAGTCGAGAAAAAACAGGCATGAGTTTGTGTTTAGAAGTCAGCAATATCGAAACTGCGATCGCCCGAATCTGGGCATTAGGATATCCCCCCGCCGGAGAAATCATCAAAGCCTCTCATGGTTTAGAAATTTATGCCTTCGATCCCGCCGCAAATCGCATAATTTTGCATCAATCCTATTATAATGTAGAATAATCGCTAATAATTTGTTAACTTGCGATATTCTCTCCTCTTCTATTGTGGAACAGGCGGGACGCCTGTATTTCTTGGCGTCTTCGCGGTTGGTTCAAAACTCTATTAACTATCTAATCAGTTCAGCAAAACTATAGAAACTGATAATTAATAATAACAACGCAGTCAAATGAGTCAACTGAAACTGAGGCCGCGGGCCGATAGATTCCCGCACCAAAATTGAAAAAGACGAACCAATAATATAACTCAAAGACAGCGTTAAATACTGCCACTGCGCCGTTACACTCCACAGCCCGAGGAAAATCATCGCCAAATTCAACATCACCAACTCAACAAAGCGAGGCGGATTTTGCTGAGCAGACAGAATCAAAGTGTCCCACCAATATTCCCAAGGTCTCATGTTTTAACGATCGAGCTTTTTGGATTTAGCCTTCCAGCTTAACTCACGATCGCCATTCAATCTGTCGCTGCAAACACAACAAAGCCTCCGCCGTCTCCACCTGCGGAAACTGCGCGTAAAAACGACTGACACTGTAAAAAGGGTGAGGAGTCTCCAGAATAATCGTCTTATCGGCTATTTTAGCCAAAAAATCCATCAAATCATGGGGGGCGACGGGCGCGCAAATCCACAAAGCCGCCGGTTGCTGCGACAGCAAAGCCTTCGCCGCCACAGCCACCGTCATCCCCGTCGCAATCCCATCATCCACCAAAATCGCCAATGACCCCGCCGCGCTGACATTTGGCTGTCCCGAAGCCAAATCCGCCAACAGAGATTGAGCGCTATTTTGAGCCTCCTGGAGTGCTGATTTTTGCAAGCGTAAATTTGGCTGATTTTGCTTTTGCCAGATCACATGGCCATCAGCAGTTGCAGCCCCGATCGCCAATTCTAAATTATCTGGGCGAGTAATTTTCTTCGCCACCACCACATCCAAAGCACAGCCCAAGCGGCGCGCCACGGGCACAGCAACGGGCAAACCCCCGCGCGGCAAGGCATAAACAATCGGTTTAATAGCTTCCTGTGCGCTTAAATTCAACTTGCCGAGCTCGTCTGCAACTGCCTCGGCCAGTTTTTCGCCTGCATCGGCGCGATCGTCAAAAAACGGGTTAGAGAACATATTTTTGCCTGTACGAGCTCAACCAAACAATTGGAGATTTGCCGATCTAATCTAAACTATATAGCAGTTTTCAATTCTCTGAAATACAGGACACGGCAGTGCCGTGTCCCTACCCGATATCTCTAGGCTCAAAAAAATCTCTCCACTTAGAAAATTTATGTCCAGCGACTTGCAACTTAGCCTGTTTGACAGCAATCAAAGTGCCACTTTCCAAAACGACTCAATCCCAGCAAATGCCAAAATTCCCATTCCAGCCGGCACTTATCAAAACATGGAACAAATCGGCGAGCACTGCAATCGCTGTCACCGCTGCGAATTGGGAAATACCCGCACCCACGCCGTCATCGGGCGCGGCAATCCTCAAGCGTCGATTTTGATTGTGGGAGAAGCGCCCGGACAAAACGAAGACGAAACCGGATTACCCTTCGTCGGGCGATCGGGCAAACTGTTAGATAAGATTTTAGAATCCGTGGAATTGAACACAGAAACCGACGTATTCATTGCCAACGTCATCAAATGTCGCCCTCCGAACAACCGCCCTCCGACAGTCAAAGAAATCGAAGCTTGCAAACCATACTTGCTCGAACAAATTCGCATTTTAGACCCCAAAATTATTTTATTAACAGGTGCAACAGCCCTGAAAGGTTTGTTAAGCGATAAGCGGCCAATTAGTAAAATTAGAGGTCAATGGATTGAATGGGAAGGACGTTTGTGTATGCCAATTTTTCACCCATCATACTTGTTGCGAAATCCCTCCCGCGAACCGGAGACTCCGAAATGGTTTATGTGGCAAGATATGCAGGCTATTAAGGCTAAATTGGATGAATTTAAAGCGGTAAATTAATCTGCACTTACCTCTGAAACTATCTCCGTTAAACCGCAATATTTTCAGGAGTCACCAACAATCTCTGACTAAAACAAACAATCCCATCAACCAGCCCTCACCTCGCAACTCAGAAACCGGGTTTCTTCCTAGATATCTCATCACCAACCAAGATTTTTCGCAGAAACCCGGTTTCTTTGGCGATGCGATCGCACTGATATAATTAAATGGCAATCCTATAAAATCTCTAAAATTGTGGTAGACTGGAATAACTTCACCCCCTAGGAATTTGAGTATGACTTTGAGCAAGACAAACTGGCTGTACACAGAGTTACATTCAATGAAGCTGTTCAATGTTTCTTTTCTGACTATGAAGTGCGACGAAACAAGTCTTACCAAGATCGCTATCAACTGATTGGTACAACCTACGGTGGACGCACCATCAAAATTATATTTCAACTGAAGCCAAATAACGTAGTTCGCCTGATTACCGGATGGCCAATATGAACTCAACCAATCCCACAACTCAAGAAACACTATCTGAATCCGAAATTGATTTAATAGTTGAAAGCCAAGCTAACAATGACTCAGCGTGGGAAACTCCCATTATTGTTCAAAAACCGCCGACTTCTTTATCAATTCCCTCTGAACTTGCGATCAAAGCAGCTTTTTTAGCGGGATTGCATCAAGAAACAGATGTTCAGGCGTGGATTATTCGCCTAATTCGAGAACGACTAGAACTAGAAGAAGCAGCATATTTGGAAATCAAACAGAACTTGGCTAGAGAATTCAGTAGTTAAACCGCCGTCTTATCTTCTCATTTTGCACGACAATCTCGCAACCACAAACGAATCGCTTCAGCAATTGCGCTTTTCTCGTCCTCTTGTGGCGACAACGGGCGAACATCGGCCACTGTACCAAACCTAGAAACAATTTTTACTAATTCCCACCCCTTCTCGGTTTTAGCTAAAAACAGCCAGTGATATTGCTGAATCTCGACTCGCTTTCCCTCACGATATTGCACTTCCAAAGTAGTAATAAAAACTTGACTGGCATTTTCAGGAAGTGCATCTTCAAAATTAAAAGGTAGCGGTTCAAACTCCGGGCGACCTGCTAAAATTATTTGACTGGGTATGTAACCGATCGCCCTAGAGTTGTTAGGAGACAAGCCCGATCGCACAATTACACGGTTAGCATAACTCGGCAAATCCTGCAACAGGCGATCGACTAAAGCTTCCAAATCAGCCGGACAGGGCGATCGCGCTAACCAACCATACCCACTTGCGTTTATAGTGCGATTCCCTACGGGACAGCTTCGCTTCACGGCATTTGTGACAACATTAGCAGCCAAAGTCGGACTTGCGATCGCAGATATGAGTAGATAAACACAGATTAACGCTGATAAAATTTCATCTGTGTTCATCTGTCTTTATCCAATCTCTTCGCAAATGCGCGCAAAAGCCGCCACCGGATCGTCGGAAGCCGTAATCGGACGCCCAATCACCAGATAATCCGCACCAGCCTTCAATGCCGCCTTTGGGGTCATCGAGCGTTTTTGATCGCCCCCATCAGCCCATTTCGGACGCACACCGGGACAAACTAACAGAAAATCATCCCCGCAACTCATCCGCAACTGTTCGACTTCCTGCGGAGAACAAACAGCGCCAGCTAAACCAGTTTCCTTAGCTAACAATGCCATGTGCAAAGCATATTCTGGCAACTCCAAAGGTATTTTCAATTCAAAAGCTAACTGTCGGTAATTCAAACTCGTTAACAGCGTAATTGCAATCAACTTAGGAGTCGGCTTATCGACAGCCGCCGCCCCTTCTAGCAAAGCCAACTGGGCTACTTTCAAAGCATCTTTACCACAAGTAGAATGGATAGTCAATAAATCGACATTGTACTTAGCAGCAGCACGACAAGCGCCAGCTACGGTATTCGGAATATCGTGAAATTTCAAATCGAGAAAAATCCGTTTTTGCCGTTCTTTCAATATCTCGATAATTGCCGGGCCGCAGCTAACGAATAGCTCTAAACCTACTTTCCAGAAAGATACATCGGGCAGTTTGTCGATCAGGGCGATCGCACTTTCCAAACTCGAAACATCCAAAGCCACAATAATTCGATTATCAGCGTTCATCTGCGTTTATCTTTCAGTATTTATCTGCGGTTAAAAAAAGAGATTCAAGACACCAATCGCACAAACTTATTTTTGCCAACTTGCAAAACCTTACCTGCCAATTCAGCAGGTGATTCAAAAGCGAGGTTAACATCAGAAACTTTATCGCCCTCCAACTTCACCCCACCGCCCTGCATCAACTTCCGGCCATCGCCGCTGCTTTTGCAAAGCCCGCTAGCACTCAGAATATAAAACAACTTAGCCGGAAACTGCACGCTTGCCAAAGAAAATTCCGCCACAGCATCAGCTTGTCCCGCCGCACCTTTGATTAGCGCGATCGCATCTTGTTGTGCCCGATCGCCCGCTGCTTTCCCAAAATACTGACTTACCACATCCACAGCCAAAAGCTTCTGTTTTTCTCGCGGATTTTCCGGCAATTCATCAAGGGGCAAATCTGTCAATAGTTCAAAATACTGGGCGATCGAGCGATCGGCAATTTTCTCCAACTTAGAATACATCGTCAGCGGGTCTTCCGACAAACCGACATAATTATGCAAAGACTTCGACATCTTTTGCACCCCGTCAGTCCCGATCAAAATCGGCATCAGCAAACCAAACTGCGGCTTCATCCCAAAATGTCGCTGCAAATCTCTCCCCACCGCAATATTAAACTTTTGGTCGGTTCCGCCCAACTCCACATCGGCTTCCAAGACTACTGAATCGTAACCCTGCATTAGCGGGTACAGAAACTCGTGCAGGAAAATCGCATTTTCCTGCTGCATCCTGTTATCAAATCCCTCTTTAGCCAGCATCTGCTGCACCGTCATCGTGCCTAGCAGTTCCAAAACCTTCGCCAAGTCCAATTTGGGCAACCACTCGGAGTTATAGCGAATTTCCAAGCGTCCGGGTGTGTCAAAATCGAGAATTGGACGCACTTGGTCTAAATAAGTTTTGGCATTTTCCGCCACTTGTTCGGCTGTCAACTGGCTGCGCGTCTCCGATTTTCCAGTCGGATCGCCAATTCTTGCGGTAAAATCTCCGATGACCAGTACCGCTGTGTGACCGGCATCCTGAAAAGCTCTGAGCTTGCGGACACAAATGCTGTGCCCCAGGTGAATGTCCGCCCCTGTGGGGTCGATTCCCAGTTTGACTCGCAACGGGCGATCGACTTTTGACAGCAATTGGGCCAGATTTTCGTCAGGGTTGCTAGAATCAGGTCGATCGGGAAAAATCTCGCTGACGCCGCGGTAAAGCGCTGAAAGGTTAGGAGTTATCATCGGGGAGCGATCGTCCATCATCATATTTTGCCAAAGTGCAGCAGAATTAGTTACACTCACTGATTGACACATAAAAACATAACTATCAAGCTACTATAATCCCAAAGCTGACCAGCTTTCACGAGCTGACCGGCTTAATCGTTCTCATCTAAAATTAAAAGTCTCAAACCCCAAATCGAGTGAGGAAGTGAAATCCACGTGTCAACCAACGCAGTCCGCAAAAATACGGAAAACTCAGCCCCTGTATTCGAGTTTGTTCAGTCAGTCAGCAAAGTGACCGCCGGAACCATACTCAGCATGACAATGCTAGCCAGTTCCGTAGTCGCTGGCGGACTGGTTGGCTTAGCGATCAGTTTCCGCAATTTGCCAGATGTTCGCATCTTGCAAACCTACTCTCCCACCGAAACCACCCACATTTACGACATCAACGGCCGGCCTTTAGCGAGCATCCACGACGAAGCTAACCGGGATGTCGTACCCCTTGACAAAATCTCCCCGAACCTGAAACGGGCCGTAATGGCGATCGAAGACAGCAACTTCTTCACCCACAAAGGCATCAACCCCGGCGGCATCGCCAGAGCTCTCATAGCCAACATACAGAAAGGTAGAACTGTTGAAGGCGGCTCGACGATGACGATGCAGTTAGTCAAAAACTTGTTTCTATCTCCCCAGTCAAAATTCAGCCGCAAGATAGCTGAAGCGGTAATGTCTATCCGCTTGGAGCAAATTCTCAACAAAGACCAAATTCTGCAACTGTACCTGAATCAAATCTACTTAGGTCACAACTTGTACGGCGTAGAGACAGCTTCGAGAAGCTATTTCAACAAGTCAGCAGATAATTTGAGCCTTGCAGAAGCAGCGATGCTGGCCGGCATAATTTCCGCCCCCGAAGAATACAGTCCTTTCGTCAATTACAAATTGGCAAAAGAACGGCAGGAAATCGTTTTAACCCGGATGAAGGATCTCAAATGGGTGACGCCTGCTGAAGAGTCTGCTGCCCGATCGCAAAAAATTAAGCTCGGCAAAATTACCTCTTTTGGCGGCTCTCAAGTTCCTTACGTCACACAAGCCGTCGTCCAGGAACTGACACGGCGTTTCGGGCGAGATGCCGTGCTCAAGGGCGGAATGCGCGTTCAAACCACGATCGACCTCAAAATGCAGCGCATAGCCGAAGAAACCGTCAAAGCGTGGCACGATCGACTTTCTGGTCAAGGGCTGTTTTACGGCGACCAAGGTCAAATTGCCCTAGCAGCCGTCGATCCCCGCACCCACTTCGTCAAAGCAATGGTGGGCGGCGTCGATTACCAAAAGAGCGAGTTCAACC
>JAYUGZ010000539.1:0-3976 GCA_043767465.1 Cyanobacteriota bacterium | reverse complement strand
TCCGACCAGCGGATGCCAGAAATGAAGGGAACGGAGTTTCTGAGCAAAACCGTGCCCCAGTTTCCGAATACGGTCAGAATTATCTTGACTGGTTTTACGGACATTGAAGATTTGGTGGATGCGATTAACTCGGGACAGGTTTACAAGTATATCACCAAGCCTTGGGACCCGAACGAATTAAAAATGGTGGTGCAAAAAGCGGCCGAGACTTATGAAGTTCTCAAGCAGCGGACTGAGGAATTGCACTGCGCCCAAAATCAAATACAACTGTTAGCAACAATCATGCAAACGGCTGTGGATTATCCAAATTTGGAAGCAACTTTAGAGCCGATTGCCACTGCTGTAAGCGATAATTTTTTAGCGGACGCTTGCATTTTGCAACTGGTCGAAGGAACTGTTTTGATGCCAGCCCAAGGCATTCACACCAGCGGCCAAAATGTGGAAAATTGGCTGGCTGATGACCCTCTGGTGCGAGAGGCAATCTCCTCTCAAACTATTCAGGGTGCTGTGAATATTGCCGGCGACACGGCCCTAGCAAGCTTGCCACACTATCAAAAATCTGGCATTCAAGCTCACCTGAGCGTGCCGGTGATTCACAAAGGTCGATCGATCGCCCTGATGTCCATCCAGTGGAAACAACCTTGTTCCCTGCGCCCCGACGAACTCACAACAGTTCACCTCGCCGCTCAACAAGTGGCTTTGGTACTGACAAGTTTTCAGGGTCATTAGTTATTAGTTATTGGTTATTGGTTATTAGTCATTAGTTATTAGTCATTGGTTATTAGTCATTGGTTATTAGTCATTGGTTATTAGTCATTGGTTAGTTGCTACCAATTACCAGTTGCTAATCACCAATCCCCCATTCCCCAAGCCCCATTTCCCATAATCAATAACAAATAACGAATAACCAATAACAAATAACCAATAACAGATCACAAATAACCAATAACAGATGACTAATAACCCAGAACAAATTAAAACTATATTTAATCGAATTGCACCAGTTTACAACCAACTGAACGACTGGTTGAGCTTGGGGCAGCACCGGATTTGGAAACAAATGGCGGTGAAATGGAGCGGTGCTGGCCCGGGAAATACTTGTTTAGACTTGTGCTGCGGCAGCGGGGATCTAGCTTTGCTGCTGGCAAAACAAGCAGGCCCTACCGCCTGCGTATATGGAGTAGATTTTTCCGCCGCACAATTGGCTGTTGCGGCTTCGCGCGATCGACCTTTTCTCACCCCTTCCAGTCCCATTACCTGGGTAGAAGCTGACGCGCTAGACTTGCCTTTTGCTGACAATTACTTTGACTGCGCCACAATGGGTTACGGCTTGCGTAACGTGACGGATATCCCCCGCAGTCTTCAGGAACTGCACCGCGTCCTCAAACCGGGCGCAAAAGCAGCTATTCTCGACCTCCACCGCCCCAGCAATTCCCTGATGCGGAGCTTTCAGCAGTTTTATCTGGATACTCTCGTAGTGCCGATCGCTCAGCAATTTGGAATGACTCAAGAATATGCCTACATTAATCCTAGTTTAGAAAAATTCCCGATCGGCGAGCAGCAAGTCGCGATCGCCCGCGAAGCCGGATTTACCACCGCCACCCACTATCCCATTGCTGGAGCTATGATGGGAGTATTGGTCATTAGTCGTTAGTCATTAGTTAGTTGTTATTGGTTAGTTGTTATTGGTTAGTTGCCACAAAAAACCAATACTATGCCCAATGCCCAATGACCTGTTTGGCCTGTTTGGCCAATGCTCAATTCCCAATTCCCAATTCCCCAATTATTGATGAATCCGTCTGACATTTGGCTGTTGTTGGCCCCGCCTGTAGTGGGAGGAATTATTGGCTATTTCACTAACGATATAGCTATCAAAATGCTGTTCCGCCCGTATCGAGCCATTTACATCAAAGGGCGACAGTTGCCTTTCACTCCCGGCTTGATCCCCCGCAACCAAGAACGCTTGGCCAAGCGAATTTCCGACACAATTATGGGTTCGCTGCTGACGCCGCAAGAACTGCAAAACTTGGCGCGGCGCCTGCTGCAAACCGAGCGGATGCAATCGGTAATTCTCTGGATGTTGCAGTTGGCGCTGGATCAGGTAAAAGCCGACTCCGAGCAAAAAACTGCTAAAATTCTGGCTAACATTCTGCGAGATTTGCTGGGGGAATCGGTGCCGCGAATTCTCAAAGTTTTGGCGCGCCGAGAAGATTTTTTAGAAGCTCAGCTAAATCAAATTTTTGACCAAGTTTTGCTGGAAATTCAGTTAACTGAAGCTCAGGCGGGCCAGTTGGCTGATTGGCTGTTGCAGGTAGTAATACCGCCGGAAGTGCTGCGACAGGCTCTGATTGACTTTTTGACCGATCGCAATATTTCGATCATCGATGAAGGGTTTCGAGAAAAAAGCAGCGGCACTTATTGGGTAGTAGCAAATTTGTTTGGTTTGCGTAACACTTTGACTCGACTGCGGACTTTTTGTCTAGATGACAGACAAGTGACAAATCAACGGTTAGCAGAGTTAACTGTTTCTTTGGGAATTCGCGGGCGACTTCAGGAATGGCTGCAAAATTTGTCGATGCAAAACTTACCAGTTTCGACGGTGAGACAGTTGCGAAAAACTATGCGCGACAGCGTTCGCACCTACGTTCAAGAGCGGGGTACGGAGGTACTTGAAGGGTTGAGCAAATCTATTGACTGGGAAAATATTTCGCGGTTACTTCTGAATCGATTGCAAACTTCAGCGGTAATGAACGCTTCCCTAGAAATTGTCAGCAAAGAACTGGCTTTGGTTTTAGATCGCTATCTGGAGCGGGATTTAGAAAGTATTGTAGCTCAGGCGATCCCGATTTTGAATATCGACCAGGTAATTGTCGATCGAGTAAAAGGTACTTCTCCCGAAGAGTTGGAGCTAGCAATTCAAGGAATCGTCAAAAGCGAGTTGCAGGGAATTGTCAATTTAGGAGGCGTTTTGGGCATTTTTGTCGGCTGTTTGCAGACAGTTGTGCTTTTGCTTCAGCGTTGATTTATTGCGGCAGTTGTGAGATATTTGTTGTAGGCACAGAAGACCGGGCGGTTGAAACCGCTTCTTGTCAAACACTCACGCGACGGGAGCGGGTTGAAGACTGAGCGATTACAATTAGGTTATTTTCTTGATTCCGCGCACCATCCGGAATTCGTTTGTGTAGACGCGGTTTCAACCGTACGTCCTATCTTATCTAATTTACTTATTTCCTAAATCTATGCCAGCCCCAAATTCGGACGATCGCCCCTACATCCCCAAAAACCCGCGCAACCTCAGCCGCCAACAATACGAGCGTTTAACCGCAGAAATCGCCGCTCCCTACCGGCCTTTGCGACAGTTTGTCTACGTAGCTTGCGGTGCTTCCGGTTTCATCGGTGGCGTGGTTTTCCTCGCTAAAATTGCCTCGGGCCGGGAAATTGGCTCTGCTTTGCCCAATTTTGCCCTGCAAGTCGGAGTCGTGGCTCTGATGGTGTTTCTGTTTCGCTGGGAGCAGCGCGCCGAGGCCCGAGCCCCCAAGTCAAAGTAACAAAAGTTTACAAATCAATACAAAAAGATATCTCAAGCAAGGAAAAGTTATAATTATAAAGAAATTATTACGAAACCCTGGTTTGCGATCGATCCCTGCCATTATAAGCAAGTGGGTTCAAGTGGGGTCAGCAAATTTAAAGACCCTAATCATAAACCGCTTCTAACTCATTGAATTGGGGTCAGCTTTCATAAAGACCCTAAATATATAAAATAAATGTCAGCCCAGCGCCAGCCTTCACTTATAGAAGAGCTGGTGTTGGGCATTTTACTAAAAGCTGCAAGTTGCCAAATATGTCAAAGTCAAAGTAGAAACAGATGTTGGGAGGCTTGACTATGAACTTGTCATTTTTCAAAAGGCGGTGGACGTTATTTTTAGCAGCCACCGCAGCACTGCTGTAAAATACAATTCCCGCGCCTGCTGCTAAA
>JAYUGZ010000538.1:0-9848 GCA_043767465.1 Cyanobacteriota bacterium | reverse complement strand
CCGCCATTCCGCCAGGGACTGAAGTCCACGGGGCTTTTAGCTAAAGTCCTCGCTCAGAGGACTAATGAGTTTAAAAAATTTTTTTTTCAGTCCTCTTAAGAGGACTTTTGCTTTGAGGCAGGGACTGAAGTCCCTGCCGGACTATGGGTTGTACGTTAAGTTGACACGACGAAAGGCTTTTGGAGTGTTCCTACTCGCGCGGATTTTTTGCTCTATTTCGGTTAGGATAACGATTGTAGTCTCTAATTGGCGATCGTGAATTCTGACTCTACTGTCTCACCTGGGCGCAACGAAATTTTTCCGGGAGAAGTTTTCGTCAATACTGCGGATTTTGATACAGGCATTCGGCGACTTTTACCTAAATATGACGAAATGCTGGATATATTAGTCGGCTGCATTGCTAGCACCAACCACCGCATTTTAGAACTCGGCTGCGGTACGGGAGAACTGACTTTAAAAGTTCTCGAACGTTACCCGTCTGCGGAAATAGTTGCTGTCGATTACTCAGCGCGAATGCTTGATTTTGCCCGCGCTAAAATAGAGTCGGCAGGATACGCAGCCCGGTGGACTGGCATAGAATTGGATTTTGGAGAATGGGCGAACAATCCAAATATTTCTGGATTGGGCGATAAATTTAATGCTGGCATTTCATCTCTGGCAATTCACCATCTGGAGGACGAGATGAAGCTGAAATTGTTTCAACGGATTCGCGAAATTTTAAATGCTGGTGGCTGTTTTTGGAATGCCGATCCGGTTTTGGCAGAATCAGCAGTAATGAAGGATATTTATCAAGCGGCGCGAGAGGATTGGGCGCTGAGTCAGGGGGAAACTTTAGCACAAGTTCGGGCGAGTGTGGGCACGAGTGTGGCTTATGGGTATTCTAATCCCGATCGCCTAGCTACACTTTCCGCACAATTGGAAATGTTGGCTTCATCTGGATTTGAGACTGTTGCAGTTCCTTGGAAATACTACGGTATGGCGGTGTTTGGGGGATTTGTTAATTAATCAGCGGTAAGGTGCAACCTAAGCACCCTACGGCTTAAATAAAGATTACAGTTAGTATTTTATGTTACTAAGTCCGAAAGAGAGAAAATATATAATACTGTCAGGATTGAGGAAACAAAATGACTGCAACTGCGATTCAAAGTATTGACTGGGATGCTTTTTGTTCGGAACTGTCGGGAATCGAAATAATTCGCGATCGCGCGCAAGTTGTCAAGCTATCTCAAGACTATTATCACTTTAGTCCAGTTTTGCAACCTATCTTAAGTAATAAAACTGGAGATTTAGTTGTTCGTCCCGCCAGCGAAGCCGAAGTTTTGCGCGTAGCGAAAGCCTGCGTCAAATTCAAGATTCCGCTAACTGTCAGAGGTGCGGGAACTGGCAATTACGGACAGTGCATTCCCCTCAACGGCGGCGTTATTTTAGATACCACTAAAATGAACAATATCCGCTGGATAAAACCGGGTTTAGCTTGCGTAGAACCGGGGGTGAAAATGTCGGTTTTTGACAAAGTAGCGCGAGAAACTGGTTGGGAATTGCGGATGGTTCCGTCAACCTACCGCACCGCAACGATTGGCGGATTTATCGGCGGCGGTAGCGGGGGAATTGGTTCGATAACTTACGGCCAGTTGCGCGATCGGGGAAATCTTCATGCGGTGCGAGTAGTGACAATGGAAGACGAGCCCCGCGTCATCGAATTGCGCGGCGATGAAGTGCAAAAAGTCAATCACGCTTACGGCACAAATGGGATTATTACTGAGTTAGAAATTCCCCTCGCCCCTGCTTATCCTTGGGCGGAAATCATCGTGGCTTTTGACGATTTTATGACATCGGCAAAGTTCGGTCAAGCTTTGGGGGATGCTGATGGAATTATCAAAAAACTAATTTGTGTTTGTGCTTGGCCGATTCCTGCTTATTTTGCGGCTTTCCGCGATGCGATTCCTGAAGGTAAGCACTGCGCTTTGTTAATGGTAGCAGAATCTTGTCTGGAACCGCTGCAAGATTTGGCGATCGAATATGGCGGCACAATTTGCTACCAAAAAAGCGCGCAAGAAGCGAGCAAAGGTGCGGCTATTGCTGAATATACTTGGAATCATACAACTTTGCACGCTCGCAGCGCTGACCCGTCGCTGACTTATTTGCAGACGCTTTTTCCCGCAGATAAAGGTTTGAAATTAGTTGAGGAACTGTACAATTATTACGGGGATGAGGTGATGATGCACTTGGAGTTTTTGCGGATGAACGGGAGGGCGATCGCGGCGGCTTTGCAAATAGTTCGCTACACTACGGAAGCGCGGTTAAGCGAAATTATTCGCTATCATGAAGAGCAAGGTGCGCTAATTGCTAATCCCCATACTTATATATTGGAAGATGGAGGGATGAAGAGTATTAATGTGGAACAGTTGCAGTTTAAAGAGTTGGTCGATCCTTACGGTTTGTTGAATCCTGGTAAAATGCGGGCGTGGTTGGAACGGGATTAAGGGCGATGGTTTGTAGATAAGACTCGGCGGTTGAAACCGCGACTACACAAACGAAGTCCGCCTCCGCGGACTAAGAAATTAAGATTGAGATTCGGCGATTGAAATCGCTGCTAGACAAGCGAAGTCCGCCTCTGCGGACTGAGAAATTAAGATTGAGATTCGGCGATTGAAATCGCTGCTAGACAAGCGAATTCCGCCTCTGCGGACTGAGAAATGACCAAACAGCGGTTGTAAATTTAAGGGACTGGGGCGGTAATTTCTGTAGGTGCGATCGCCCCCGGTGCAGGTACTGCTTGTTTTTCCAGCATTTGGCGCTGTTTGTTCCGAAATTCTGCTGCTGCGTCGTTCAAATTTTGGCGCTGTTCAGTGTTGAATTCTTCGATGCTGCGGCCGTTTCCCAGTCTGGATCTGTGAATTAAGTCAAATATGCCGGTACCGCTGCTGCGGCCGGAAAAAGGGTCGGTGTTGTCTTTAGTTTGAAAGTCTTGCAGCGGTTGGACATTATTATTTAAACCGCTGGCTTGGGCGAAGGTTGCTTGAGGTGAGAAAATAGCACAGGTGGCGATCGCACTTGCAGCAATCCGAATCATCAATTTGCTAGATTTAGAAGTTTTGCTGTTCATAATTTATTGGTTCTACTTTCAAAAAAAAATTGTATCAAAATATTATTTTGACTGGCAACTAAACATTGTACCACTCCGAAGTCCGGCAGGGGTTGAAACCCCTGCCTCAAAGCTCAAGTCCTCTGAAGAGGACTAATGAGTTAAACAGATATCGTCCTAAGCAAACCTACGTCTCAGCAGCGGTTGAATGCTGAGGAGCGCTACCGCATCGAAGGCTAGCAAGACTAATAGCGCGCCTCCAAAGGTAACATTACCCCAAGGAGCTTGCATGACCACACTAGCTAGCGACCAATCGCTGTGGAGGTACAAATAGCGGATGGGTTCGATCGCATAACTCAGAGGATTGAGAGTCACGACAACTTGCAACCAGTGTGGCATAAACGACAGGGGCGCGAGGGCTGTACTCGCGAATAATAGCGGCAAGTTAGTCACAAAAATTACCGCGATCAATTCTACGTGGCCGGGGAGAGCGAAGGCTAAACCGAGACTTAAACCCGTGACTCCTAAAACTAATAGTAGGACAATCAGGGCGATCGCCGCTAGTCCAGCAATTCCAGGTAATCCCGAACCCAAAAAGGCTCCCGCCGTAACGATTGTGCCTGTTTGGATAAAGCTGAGGGTGACGATAAAAATCGCCGAAGCTAGGACGATCGAGAATCTCGAAGCCAGCGGCGCGACTAACAAGCGGTTGAGAAATCCGAACTCGCGATCGAACATAATCGGTAAACCGGCATTCAGCGCCCCTGCAAATGCAGTAAACACGATCACACCAGCGCCGAGAAATTGTCCGTAATTCTGGCTTTCGCCGAATAAGCCGGCGGGAGCATTTTTAAACAGAGCTCCGAATAAAACCAACCACATCAGCGGCTGAATGATTCCTGCAACTAGCGTCGAGGGGCGGCGCTGCAATTGAATAAACAGGCGCTTGGTTAGGGCGAGTGTTTCTTGAATAAAGTCGCCCAGCAGGGAAGTGGAAGTGTCAGCGGATGGGGTGACGAGTGGCCGCTGCTGGTTGAGGTTGGGGGATGTAACAGTACCGCTCATAATTGCTTGTTGATTAAATCTCACTATCTTTAGGGTAGCAAGTCTGGAGGGATTGGTGTGGGGAGGGCGGGCGTTACAAGCCAGCAGATTAGGTTCTATAGTCAGTATGATAAATTCTACATAGCTCAGAATCTTCGCTCAAGACATGGCAAAAACACCGATCGCCCTATATCGACAAGGCAACGCTAATTCACCTAGAATGGATAATGTGCGATCGAACAAAGATGTTGCTACTTATGAAGAAAATGGCCGCATCTGGGTAGATCCTACTTTAGGAGGTGGGATTTCGACATTTGCTACTCAAAGAAGCGAAAAAAACTGGTGGAAGTTAGATGCGGAGAGTGAAATTCCTGCCGCGCTTGATTTAGTTAATGACCACAACGATCATTGGTTGTGGAAACCGAGTTATACTATGCCGATAGAGGAATACAAGGAGGCGCTTCGACTGATAAGTGCATCTTTCTACAAAGTGAGTTAAAGATTTTCAGCTTGGGCAGCTTTGAAACCGAGTCGGTTAGCATAGTGGCAAGTGAGTATAAATATTAAAAATGGAGTTCAGATGATTCTATCTTTTAAGGATGTACAATTTATTATCGAAGCTCTTGAGTTTCGGATCGAGGCATACCGAGAACGTTTGAAGGACGAAGAATTGGATGAGGATGAAGCATCAGATATCGGCAACGATCGCTATTTTTTAGAAGCGCTACGCGAAGATTTGATGAAAGCTATTAAAGATGGTAGTCTGCCTAAAATAGCAGAATCTTCAGACGGTTTGTATCAAGAGGTAAGAAATTAATGAGAGCGATTCCCTCAAAGTTGCTAAAATCAGGGAACGCTGCCGATTAATAAATTATTAATGAGAATGGTTTCTCAAAAACGGAGAATAAAGCTATGTCATCAAGGGCGATCGCCACTTTGGTCAAAATCATGGAATCTCTGCCGGAAACTCTGCAAGATAGAGTTGTTGAACACCTGCAAGAGTACATTCTGAAATCAAATATTAGTGTTCCTGTCAACTCCGACGGGAAGTTAGAAATTCCCGCTGAGATTGAAGCTCAACTAAAGCCTGGGGATAGATATACAGTGACTGTCACCGCAGATAATATTGTCTTTCAGAAGGTGGTAGGTTTCGACTGGGAGGAATGGGAACGGCGAGTAGAAGCAGCCAACCCCGATCCTGATGAGTTAACAATGGAAGAAATTTGCGAACTTGTGCGGGAAGTGCGTCGCGAGAAAGGTTCTGAAATAGAGTCGCACAAATGAAAATTGTAGTGGATACTAATATCTTTGTGTCAGGTTGGCTATGGGGAGGTATCCCAGCTCGTTTATTCAGGTTAGGTCGAACTCGTCAACTCATAATTTGTGCTTCTGAACCAATACTAGCAGAATTAGAGAATACTTTGAACAAACAAAAACTCCAGGCGAGATTACAGTCTTTGAGTTTCACCATTAATGGTTTAATGAGCGGAACACGAGAGTTAGTGGAGATTTATCCGATTTCCACTATCAACGTGCCTGAGTTACGAGATGCTAATGACAATATGATTTTAGGAACTGCGATCGCTGCTGATGCTGATGTAATTGTTACGGGCGATCGGGATTTGTTAGTGTTGCAGGAATATGAGGGGATTCCTATTGTTACGGCTAGGGAGTTTTTGGAGCGTTATTTTCCAGAGAATTAGGAGGGCGATCGCACTTGGTTTAAGTAAGGGCGATCGCACTGCTATTGTTATGAGCTACTAGCTAGCAAAAATATTATCTTGCTCAGTCTCATCAATCAAAGGTTCATGTTGTTCCCCACAAACAGGGCATGATAAATTACGCTCCCAATTGGCTCCGTACCAACGCAGAATAGACGGCGAATTAAAATTATATTCCATCTTTGGCCAAGTGGCATAAGTATTCTCTCGACGATTACCCCAAAGGTAGAAATCTGCTATTAAATCTTCCTCTAATGAACTAATGCCACTTGCTTTACCACGCGAAAGCTCTACCAAAGCCAGTTTAACAATCATGTTAGAGATGGGCAGAATATCAGAAGCAAGACCCACCTGAATTGTAGCTTTTACTTCCTCATCTGGAACATAAGCAGGACTTTCAGATCGAGATTGTCTAAACTGAGATATTTCCTCTTGGCGACTCTCCAAAAAATCCTTAGTGAAAACGCAGCCTAAGCAAGGGCCTTGATGAGGACGTACTCTTAAAACATCACCACCACAAGCACGAGTTAACGCTCTGCCAAAAATAGTGGTAATTTTGTACTCAAGAGCTATGCTATTGAGGTTAAAACGGCTTCTATCATTATCAGTACCAGCAATAATCAAATCACAATCTTTCAGGAGCAGTTTTGTTTGCACAAGATTTTGATTGATGTCCAATTCAGCCGTTTGCACCTGAATATATGGGTTTTTTCCATACAGCAAATCCCTAACAGCTTTAGTCTTGTAGCGACCTAAATCTCCTGTGCCACAAATATGCCTAGCAACATTTTCTAGCTCTAGGCGATCGAAATCTATCAGGACAAAATTTCCCACGCCTGCTTTAGCAAGTTCCAGTGCTACAGTAGAGCCACCGCTACCTAATCCAACAACTCCTATTTTACAATTTTCAAGCACTGAAGTTTCTAACAAACCTTTACTGCGAGAGTAAAGTTCTGAGCGTTCAGGAATAAATTTAACGATTCCTTCGTGAAATTCCCCTTCTGAGTTGCCAATAAAAACTCGATGGCGTAATACATTATTCTGAATGGCAAACAAGACAATGACAGAAGTATTAACTGGGCGACTGACTCGGTTGCCAAACATGGTATTATAAACTTGACTGGCAACAGCAAAGCCAGTTTCACCCTCTGGCATCGTCGTTAAAAAATGAATTACTGAGGTACATGGATAACCGGATAACTGAGTTTTAGGTCGAGATGTATAAACATGAAATACATCACCCTCATCAAAACCGAATGCAACAGCTTCAAACCTATCTACTTGAGATTGTAGAAAGCTACGGAAAAGAGTCTGCACTTGGTCTTCGTGCATATAAACTAACGGGCAAATCATAATAATTTAATTCTGAAAAAACCATCTCGGGCAGTTTGATCGGCAACTACAGCATCAGGACTAGGAGCTCGCTCAGACGGTCTTTTCACTACCAACTGACCAGTTGTTGGGTCAAACATAAGCTGTTGATCTGAAGGGGTTCCTCCTTCTTGAACGGTTCTTTCTAGGTGGCGGGTTACATCTTGAGAGTTTGTCATGAGTTTTATACCTGTTTATTGTTTGATGAGTTTATTGCATATGAGGAAGAAAACTATCTAAAGCTTGCCCTGTTCTTCTGTGTCCTTCCAGTGCTTCCAGCCAGATTCGACCTTTCAGCACAACTAAATATAAAGTTAAGTTAGGTAGCCAATCTTTGTAATGGCAAATCTTGACATATCCATCTCCTGGATCTAAAGTGTGCATACTTCCGCTTGTTCCATATTCCTTTAAGTCTTGTCCGCGATATCCCTTAAGAGGATAGGGTGATGTCACGACCATATCAGGTCGAGAGTTGGGAAAATCGGAAGGTACATAAACTCGGAGAGTATATACGTTACCAGCATTAGTGCAAACATTGCCTTCAACTCGTGTATTGCTAGAATCTCCTGGATTAATCCAACTAAAGCAGGGAAAATACTTAAAAAGTATTTGCCGTTCTACTTGTAAGCGTTGTTGTTGCAATTGAGTCCATGTCATAGTAATCCTTACCTTCTATTATAGTAACGATTGATGCAATCTTCAACTTGCTCAAAATGAGGGGAACTACCATGCCAATCTTGCACAGTAAAAGGTGTTTCATCATTAACCTTAAGCTTGGGTGAAGATTGCGGAAAATCCTCTGAAAAATCTGCACGCCAGCGATCTACAGACCCATCTTGATATTGGTACTCAAAGGTTAAATAAATTCGCTGTTCATTTGTTCGAGACATTTCGCATTGTTGAAATTTTCTCTTAATTTGGTCGAATATCTCTTTCAGTATCGCTTGACCTTGTTGACTGCTGTACCATAGTTTCTCAGATACCTCTATTGGCTCTGTTGTTACCAAAGGTTCCTCTTCAAGAGTTGTTTTGTCAACTGTCCAATTTCTTGAAGGACGGGAATTTGTCCCTCTTAATTCATTTCTCCATTTCAAATTGGAACGAATAGGACTTTCCCCAGGCAAAACCACCCATGCACCAGCTTGATAATTAGCTTGGTGGCTGGAGTACAAAAAACACCCAACATTGACATTCCATTTTTTCATCATTCCTGAATTAGGACGGATGTTAGCAATGCAAAGCAGGAACCTTGGAAAATTGTATCTTTGTAATGCCCGAATAACAGTATTACTATCACCTCCACTCGGTTCTGCTAATCCCATTTGGTGATGAGAATGCCACTCGCCGATATGTTGTAATCCATGCTTGTCCCTGAGAATCTCTCCTGCTTTAATCAAATGATCTATATCTTGGTAAAAGCTGGCTGAGTTGTGTCGGCTACCTGAACCTGGCCCAAGGACATACTGAACTACTGGTGCTCCTGAATGAGTCCAAAATCCAAACAAGTCTCCACCTGTTTCTAAGTTAGGATACTCTTCAACCCATCCAGCAATCCGGTCTAGTTCTTCCTCGTAGATGAGGGTTTTAAATTGAGAGTGTGTTTTTGTTCCGTGCATTGTGCTTTTCGGCTAGTTGGTTATATTTATAGACGAAATATGCGTTGAGTCTGTGATTACCCAAAAAAAAATTCACAGATTTGCTTTATAGGTATCTATCATAAGCACTATTTTTTTGATTGTCTAGTCATAAAATATCATAAAATGTCCTGAATTTATTCGACATTTTTATCATCAAATATCATTTTTTATCACAAATATCATAAAACATCATCAAAGTCTGATATGATACCGAGATCATACGCACCTAATTGACTATGGACATTAAGGAAGTCTTGAGATTGGCTGACGACCTGGTTTTAGCCAAAACGGGCAAACACTTAGACAATCTCCAACACGCAGTATTGCTCGCTACTTGGCAAGGTAAAAGATACTCCCAGATTGCTAAAGAATATCACTGTACTGAACATCATGTTGCTAATGTCGCTTCAAAATTATGGCAACTCATTAAAAAAAAGTTAGGTGAAAAGGTTAGTAAAACTACTTTACGCTCTGCAATGGAAAGATATGAAATCTCTAAAATTTCAAATTCTGGTTATTTTAACCTTGTCCACAACGGCAACATCAACGTTTGCACAGAAAACTCACATCCTCCAAAAACTCCCCAAAACTCACCCCCAACACAAACCTCAACTGAAGACGATACCCAACAAAAACCGCGACTCGATTTAAGAGATGCACCGGAACTCAAAACCTTCTACAACTACCCCAACTCACCCCTCACCGCCCTCGAAAACTCGATCGCCCACCAAAACTGCCGCCTCCTCACCATCACCGGCATGGCAGGCACCGGCAAAAGCGCGATCGCCCGTAACCTCATCCCCCAAATTCAAACTCAATTCGATCGCATCATCTGGCGCAGTCTCCGCACCTCCCCACCCCTAGAAACAACCCTCAAAAACCTGATTCAATTTCTCTCAAATCAACCAGAAATTAACATACCCGCCAACATCGATGCTCAGTTGTCAATCCTAATAGAAACATTGCGAGACAATCGCTGTCTTATCATCC
>JAYUGZ010000537.1:0-1525 GCA_043767465.1 Cyanobacteriota bacterium | reverse complement strand
CCTCGCCAAAACCCCCGGCTATGCAGACGCCATCCAACAAATAAAAAATTCCGCAGCCTTCGGTCAAATCTACGTCAATATGCCCGTTGCAGCAGCCTATACAGCCGCCAACTCATCCCGAGAAATTTCGCCGGACAACCTCGAAAAACTGCAACAAAATCAAGGATTTGCCACCACAGCGACGCTGGATGTAGAAGGAATTGAATTCAAATCAATCTCTTGGCTAAAACCAGATTCTACCATTCGTATAGCAGTAGAAAACAACGCTCTAAAAATGGTTAACCGCCTTCCCAGCAATACAATCATGATGGTATCCGGCGGCAACTTGCAGCGTTTGTGGCAAGACTACGTATCGGGAGCCGAGGCCAACCCGCTCTCCCCGATTAATCCTCAAGTTTTGCGTACCGGTTTAAAATCGACTATTGGATTGGATTTAGATAAAGACTTCATCAACTGGATGGCGGGAGAATTTTCGGTATCATTAATACCAGCTCCGGCGCAGAATTCCAAAGATAAATTTGCTGCTGGATTTGTATTTATGGTGGAAACAAACAACCGCGGCGCCGCCAATAAATCGCTGAAACAGCTCGATGAAACGATGAAAACGAAAGGGTTTAGAGTTGAAGAAATTCAAGTCGGCGGTCAACCTGCAACTAAATGGACATCGCCGTTTGGAGGGATTGCGGTAACTCGCGGCTGGATGAACGATGTGGCGTTTATTACAGTCGGAGCTCCCGTGGTTGACGCGATTGTTCCGGCGCCGAAAAGTCCGCTTTTAAGCAGCGAATTGTTCCAAAAAACTGTACGATCGCAACTCAAGCCTCACAACGGCAATTTCTTCATCGACACCGAGACTGCGTTTAACCCGAAAAACCTAGCTTTACCGGAGTTTCCTCCCAACCAAAAAATCTGGATTGATGCCACACGGTCGATCGGCGTTACAGCGGCCGTCATTGGCGATCGTACCACCCGCTACGACGCTTTTGTCGGTCTCAAAAAATCCGACCAATCCACTCCTTCTCCCAATCTCTCACCGAGTCCATCTTCACCGAGTCCATCTTCACCGAGTTCATCTTCACCGAGTTCATCTTCACCAAGCCCTGCTTCACCCAGTCCCTCGCCCACCGTCCAAACTTCTCCGAATTAACTCTTAAATCATTCCACAAATCTGTCACGACAACCTCTTAAACAGTAACGCCGCGCGATCGATTAAAACCGAAAAGCAGCCGCTCGAAACCGACAATAGCGGATTTGACTGTCAAAGGGAATTGAGCCGGATTTAAGTAGTTTTACTGTACTCTCACGTCACACAAAGAAACCGAAAAACCCGGTTTATTTAACAAACCGGGTTTTAAAACACCCAATAATTTTGAATTAGTGATTATTCTTATAATTTTCCCGGCCAACAATTATAGATGCTGATTATTTTTTTTATAAAAAACCAAGCTTTTTTACCAGAAAGAATTAGTTTAAAGCCGGAACCCCTGTAGCGAGAAATTAAAATCAGACTATTCATTACTCCAAT
>JAYUGZ010000536.1:0-9872 GCA_043767465.1 Cyanobacteriota bacterium | reverse complement strand
CGCATACTGGTATTCTGGGCGATTTTTGTACGGTGCTGGCGGTGCCATGACGTTGCGGTTCAAGTCGCCGCAAGCTCCCAAGGTTGACCCCATATTTTGAATAATTGAGGAAAACACTGCTTTAAGATTTTTTTTGAGCACGCCGTGAATTTGGAAACCTTGGCGGGTTGTGACGCGCAGCGTGTGGTTGCCGTATTCTTCTGATAGCTTGTCTAATGCCAAGAATAGCTGAGGTGGAACTAAGCCGCCGGGATTGCGGGTGCGGAGCATGAACTGATAGTCTTTTTCTTGTCCTTTGACTCGATTGTCGCGGTTGTCTTGCTGGTACGAGCCGTGAAATTTGAGAATCTGAATCCCGTCTTCGGTAAAGTGGGTTGTGTCTTGTAACAGTTCAGTCACAACGGGTTCTCGCAAGTAGTTGCTGCGTTCTTTGAGACCTTCTGATTTAGAGGGTTTGCGCGCCGCAGGGGTTGAAGTGGTAGATGTGATCATGGGAATGTGTAGTGCCAGTTATAATTAGATAAAGGTCGATCGAATATTTCTTGACAATTTGACACTTGACAAATTTTCACTTGACAAATATCCTCAGAAATGCTGGATCGGATATGTTGACAACTCGGTTAACAACTAAGTTAATAACGGTAATCCGGTAGGAATTCTGATGTTGTTCTATTGTAACACGATCGAGCTGGGCCCAGAAAATTGTAATTAAGAGTTTATACTTTCGCTAGCTTAACTGCCGGAAACTTTAGAAATAATTAACCTCAACATTTAAAACTATGTCACTGTATGACGAAGACACCTTTGTGGTGTTAGAAACAAACCAGCCGGAGCAGTTTTTGACTGCGGCGGAACTATTACAAAAGCTGAAAGTGGTCTTAGCTCAGGAACACGAAGATTTGCCAGCCGATGTGCTAAAATTTCCTTCTGTGGAAGCTCAAGCTAAGTATTTAATTGATACTTATTGTGAATTAGATGTCGGGCCTGGAAAGTTTTTGCAGTGGTACGCAGTCCGTCTAGAAAAGTAATTTTGGGCATTGGGAATTGGGAATTGGGCATTGGGCATTGGGAATTGGGCATTGGGCATTGGGCATTGGGCATTGGGAATTGGGCATTGGGCATGAGTTAGTTGTTGGTTATTATTTGTTAGTTGTTATTTGTTAGTTGTTAGTTGTTATTTGTTAGTTGTTATTTGTTATTTGTTTTAATAACCAATTGTCCATGCCCCATCCCTCCGCTTCGCTTCGCCCAATTCCCAATGCCCTGTTTGGCCCATGCCCCATGCCCTGTTTGCCCCATGCCCCATGCCCCATGCCCCATGCCCAATGCCCCATGCCCAATGATTAATCTTCTAATTGTTGAACTGATGATACTTCAACTGCGGTAACGTCGATCGTACCGGGCGGCGTCATGCGGCTAAAATGACCTTGTTCTATTTTCAGAGGTTCGCCACAGTTGGCACACTGAAACTGAGTTTGATTTAAAGCTGTGAATTCGTATTGACAAACTGGACACTTGTCTTCAATTAAATTGCGTTTCAACCACCACTGAAGCACGAAAAATCCCACCACAGGTGTCAGTATCAACAAACCTACTACAATCAAAAATGATTTAACTACCCAGCCCAAACCAATTGACACTAACAAACACGCAATACCCAGCAGTATCAGCCAATTGCTAATACGCGGTAAATTTAAAGATATTTTGGGGGTGCCTTGGTTCACGGTGGTCTCCTTGGGTGTCTTTGCAGGTAGGCTTGACTCTATCCTACTCAGAAATTCCGGCGGTTGATCGAGTTAATCTTCCTATTGTACACGCATCAACCGCTCTCTACGGCTTAAGTCAATCTGAGTCTGAGGGTTGAAAAATTCCTTCTAAGGATTGACAAAGGGATGCAAAACTAAATCTTGCCAGGGTTTGCTCTCTCAACCAAGCGCGATCGCACTTTTTATCTTCTCCTCGCAGCATTTCCACACAAGCAACCGCTACTGCTGCCGAATCTCGGTGAGGAACTCGCCATCCCAGTTTACCATCTTGCAGCGGATCTGCCGAACCATCCGCATCTCCCGCGAGCACGGGTATTCCGCAAGCTAGAGCTTCCAAATACACTATACCAAACCCTTCCTGGGAGGGCATTACATAAGCATCCGCCAACTGGTAATGTGCTGCTAAATCTGCTGTCGGTACAAAACCCGCAAATATCACTCTTTCGCTAACTCCCAAATCTTGGGCGAGTTTTGCTAATCTAGGGCGATCGTCTCCTCTACCAATTACTAAGTATTTCACATTGGGAAAGGTTTTGGCAATTTCTGGCAAAGCTTGAATTGTGACATCGACACCTTTGTAAGTATCGTGCGATCGCAATCTGGCTACAGTCATCAATATTTTAGCACCAACCAGATTATACTTTTCTAATAAATGCTGCGGCTTGGGTGCTATCTTAAATATGTTTTCATCTACAGTACAAGGCACTATTTGAAATTTGTCGGGATTTAAGCTGTTTAGTTCGCAAGTGCAATCGCGCGTGTACCTGCTAATCGTCCAAATGCTGTCAGCTTGTCTCATTGCTATTTGATATTTTGGTGGCAGCGGTTCCCAAACTTCCTTACCGTAAGTTAAAATCGTGTACGGAATTCCCAGCGGCTGACACAAAGTTTGAATTAGCGTTGCGAGTTTGATGTGACCGCAGAAAACCCGTTCTGGTCGTTTTTTTAGCAAGCAGGTTAGCAATTTGGCTGCAAACTTAATACGGCCAAGCCAAGCGGGATGAGTTTTTAGGTAAGAGAATTTGAGATTTTTTGACTCGAAGGGATTGTGACAATCTGGAGAATCTCGTAATAGCAGAACTTCTGCTTGTGGCGGAAACTTTTGTGCTGCGGTTAGTGACAGGTAAGCTTTCAGGATGTCTTGAATGTAGGATTGAATGCCACCTTCGCTGGAAAATATCTCTAGGAAACAGAATAGGTAAGAAGACTGGGCGGTTGAAACCGCGTCTATACAAACGAAACCCGCCGACGCGGGTTGAATACCAGAAGTCGTAGGGTGCGTCGCCATGAAAAATCTCTAGCTAAATATCGACAATCTTACAGAAGACTGGGCGGTTGAAACCGCGTCTATACAAACGAAACCCACTCCAAGCGGGTTGAATACCAGAAGTCGTAGGGTGCGTCGCCATGAAAAATCTCTAGCTAAATATCGACAATCTTACAGCGACGCACCGGTGCTTACATCGCCCGTGTCAATAACCCCGTCTCGGCTTTCATCTAAACCCCAAAACAAAAAGCCCCTGACCCATCGCTGGGTTAGGGGAAAAAATTATCAGGGTGCATCTACTAATGTGCTTACTATAGCATAGTTTTGTGGGGTGTCACCCATCATGGGTGACACCAACGAGAATTTTTAATGAGAATAAGTTATCGTTGAGTCGCTCAATGATTGCCAAAGCTTGTATGTCCGATCGCATTGTCGCTGTTAACCTAAGATAGGACAGACGCAAAAATCCTCATAAACCCTGTAAATTGGTAGATTTATGCTCGCGAAAGCCGATATTTTTCCAGAAATCGGGTTTACGATCGCAAGTCCTATATTATTTAGAATAAATCCGTGCTAGACCTCAAATTAATCCGAGAAAATCCGCAAGCCGTACAAGAGGGCCTCAACACTCGCGGAGGCAATCACGAAATCGAGCCGATTTTGCAATTAGACAAACAGCAGCGGGAGTTGGAAGGTAAGCGATCGCAACTGCAAGCCCGCAGCAACGAAATCGCCAAACTCATCGGCCAAAAAAGAAAATCGGGTTTACCTCTCGAATCTCCCGAAATCCAGACTTTGCAAGCAGAAGGCAACGCAGTCGGCACCGAGTCGAACGAATTGCAAGCAGAGGAAAAAGACTTAAAAGCTCAAATAGAAGCGTTATTGTTGCCATTACCAAACTTGCCCGGTAAGTCAACTCCGTTGGGCAAAAATGAAGATGAAAACGTCGAAATCCGGTGCTGGGGAGACCAATACATTCCCCAAAATTCCGATATTTTGCCACACTGGGAAATCGGCGAAAAATTAGGAATTCTCAACTTTGAACGCGCAGTAAAAATCGCCGCCCCCCGATTTGTAACCTTAATTGGGGCCGGTGCAGCGCTGGAAAGAGCGATTATTCAATTCATGCTTGACCGCCACACGAAAGCGGGTTATATAGAAGTGATTCCCCCACTTTTAGTTAACACTGAATCCCTCACAGCAACGGGTCAATTGCCGAAATTTGCGGAAGAAAGTTTTAAGTGCGATCAAGATGATTTATGGTTAATTCCTACTTCGGAAGTTCCGGTTGTCAATTTGTACCGAGGTGAAATATTGACAGCGGAACAGTTGCCAATTTATCACTGTTCTTTTACTCCTTGTTTTCGCCGGGAAGCTGGCAGTTACGGCAAGGATACGCGGGGATTGATTCGGTTGCACCAATTTAATAAGGTGGAATTGGTGAAACTGGTGCATCCGAGTACCTCCGAGGCTGAACACGAACAACTGGTGCAGGATGCTGAGGGAGTTTTGCAGGCTCTGAAATTGCCCTATCGGGCGATCGAGCTTTGTACCGGCGACTTAGGTTTCGCGGCAGCAAAAACCTACGATTTAGAAGTGTGGCTGCCTTCTGCGGGCAAATACCGCGAGATTTCGAGTTGTTCCAATGTCGCAGATTTTCAAGCGCGGCGGGCTAATATTCGGTTTAAAGAAGCGGGGAAAAAAGGCACTCAATTTGTCCACGCCCTCAACGGTTCTGGTTTGGCTGTGGGGCGGACAATGGCGGCTATTTTGGAGAATTACCAGCAGCCGGATGGGACGGTAAAAGTGCCGGAAGTTCTCCAATCTTATCTCGGTCGCGAGGTTTTGTAAACTACGAAGACACGGCGGTTGAAACCGCATCTATACAGACAAAACCCGGATGGTGCGCGGGTTGAAGACAAAGGCGGTCGCGAGGTTTTGTAAACTACGAAGACACGGCGGTTGAAACCGCGTCTATACAGACAAAACCCGGATGGTGCGCGGGTTGAAGAAAAAGGCGGTTGAAATTAGGCGATCTTCTTGAGTCCGCGGAGGCGGACATTGTTTGTGTAGGCGCGGTTTCAACCGCCGACTCAAACGGGGTTTCTGACTTACAAATTTTTTAGTGCTTCCTTGATATCCAGCGCCAAAAATCTATCCAACGCTAAATACATCCAATAAAGAGATAACTGAGCGTCACTGTGAGTCTTTTGAAACCCCAAAGCATAGGACATTTTTTCATAGCTGTGGTGAATCATTAACGTGTACAAGTCGCAAAGATTGGGAAAATCTGTTTGCATTTGAGTTAAAACTGTTTGTGAGTCTTCGAGGAAAGCAATCCGGTATTCTTCTAAATATTTCGGATCGATTACCCAAGAGCGGACAAACACTGACTGGCAATTCCGATCTCCTGGTAGCGCCATTTTGAAAGGATCGATATCAGAAACAGAACCTAAATGCAGGCTTTTGCTGGGAGCACTAAAAAAATTAACATCCGATTCGCTAGCGGTGGGATAAAGTAAGTAAAATCCGACTGGATTGAGATTGTCGCAGCGACGCAAAACTCGCATTCCTTTTGAATATTGAGCAGCCGAAAGCCGAATAACTTTAGCAATTTTTTGGGGAACTGCGTTGGTGCTGCGGTTCATCCAGTTATAATAGCTTGCTAGTAAATTAGCGACGGGGATGGCATCGCATCGAGGGTTAAAATCATCTAATTTGAGTTTGACTGAATTTTCGGGCTTCGGGGGATCTAAAATTTCTGGGATGGGTTGAATTTGAATTGCTGTAGCGTTACCGTCAAAGTGTTTTGCGATCAATCCGAGTGCTGCTAGTTTATCTAACATCATGCCGGCGGCGCGATCGCTCCCGCGATCGGAATCCGAGTAAAATAGTTCTGCTGCTTCCCGGTGAGTGCACTGCACTTCTGTTGCTGGCAATTCCAGTTTTGTCAGCGGCGGTTTGAGGCGGGGCTGGCTTTCCTGAAGCTGTTTCACTGATAAGTAAATCCAAAGCCTGACAAAGCATTCAGCCCTAGTGCGAGTGACGCCTACTCGTTTCATCAACAGCGAAACAGCAGCGCGGCGCTGAGATTGAGAATACCAACTATCTAGTTTTGCAATATCCATTTCAGTCGGGAAGCAGCGAAGGAACTCTAGTTATATTTTGGCTTAATTTTACAAAAAACTTCACCCTGCTTCAGGTTACTTGTTGCCACTGTTGCTGAACTTGTCTGATTTCCCCTGACTCTACAATACAACTGGTTGCTCCTTGCAGGTTCAGTGCTTCACAAAGCACAATCAATTTTAGATATTTTCAGGCTTGATTTAACAAATTAACGAACTCGACTAAATTAGCTATTTTGAGGGGTTAACGGTATGCACAGTGCTTATATCAATCGGATTGGGAAATTTTTGCCGGGAAAACCGATTAATAATGATGAGATGGAGGAGTATCTAGGCAAAATTGCCGATCGCCCTTCGAGAGTCAGACAGCGCATTCTCAACAGTAACGGGATTAAACAGCGCTATTACGCGATCGACAAACAGCAGCAAACACTGTATTCTAACAGCCAAATGGCGGCTTTTGCTGTCCGGGATGCGATCGCCCAGGCAAATATCGAACCAGGGGCGATCGACTTATTGGCCTGCGCCACCACTTTACCAGACTTATTAGTACCAGGATTTGCCAGCACAGTACATGGGGAACTTTCCGAACTATCTCCCCTAGAAACTGTTTCAACTCAAGGAGTTTGCTGTGCGGGAGTTACCGCCTTAAATTACGCCGCATCTCAACTCGAACTAGGCAAAAAACAAACAGCAATCGCCGTCGCCTCCGAATTTCCCTCGCGCCTGTTCAAAAGCACCAAATTTGAAATAGAAACATCAGTCCAAGCCGGAAAACCCCTACCTTTCGATACAGAATTTCTGCGGTGGATGCTATCCGACGGCGCCGGAGCGTTTTTGCTACAAAACCATCCGAATGCCACAGGAATTAGCTTAAAAATAGAATGGATTGAATTAATTTCCCACGCCAACGCTTATCCAGTTTGTATGTATTCAGGATTAGCAAGTGAAACAGCAACCAAAAGCTGGTTAGATTATTCATCCTACCTTGATGCAGCCACAGCCGGAGCTTTTGACTTGCGACAAAACATTCGATTACTAGACAATGTAATGAAATTAGGCGTTGAAGGTTGGCTGCGATTGATTAAAATCGGTCGAGTTTGTCCGCAGGAAATCGACTGGCTGCTGTGCCACTATTCGTCTCACTTTTTCCGGGGACAAATTGTCGAACTTCTGGAACAAGCAGGCTGCATGATTCCTGAAGAAAAATGGTTTACCAACTTGTACTCGCGGGGAAATACAGGGTGCGCCTCGATTTATTTAATGTTAGAGGAGTTGTTCAATTCAGGCAAATTGCAGCCTGGACAAAAAATCTTTTGTTTTATTCCGGAAAGTGGTCGCTTTACCACGGCATACATGATGTTAACTGTTGTGGAAAACACCCATAAACCTATGATTTCTGAAATTTCTACTGACTTTGTGGATCTTCCCGAACCTTCGCCTCTCGAAAGCGTGAAGCCGTCCGCGCACAACTCTCCGCAAGCTTATTTGTTGCGGGAGTTAGCCTGGATTTGGCTGAAATTCGATCGCGAAATTCGTTCCGTTCCCATTGTCCGCAAATTGTACCGGGGAGAGTTTACAATAGAAGACTATCAAGCTTTGCTGTGCAATCTCCGCCCGCAAGTTGTAGAGGGAGCTCGCTGGATTGCGCGCGCGGCTTCTAACATGATTGACTTTCGTTTGCGATCGACTTTTATCGGCCACGCCCAAGACGAACACCGCGACTATCAAATGCTAGAACGGAATTATGTTTCTGTCGGCGGCGAGTTGTCAAAAATTGTCGAATATGATAAGAATATTGGCAGCGCAGCGCTGTCAGCTTTTATCTTCCACCAAGCATCACGAGAAAATCCAGTCGATTTAATTGGTAGTATGTTTATCATCGAAGGATTGGGAAATCGGTTGGCGGGAAAGTGGGCAAAAGAAATTAAAGAAACTCTCGGTTTGCAAGACGAACAAGTATCGTTTTTAGCTTATCACGGAGCTAATGACGAGTCGCACTTAGCCAAACTAGAAAATTTGATTAATGCCGAATGGATGACGGATGATATCGCCCGCCGCATTGTCAAAACTGCTCGTGTCACTGCTCGTTTATATTTGCTGCAATTGGAGGAAATACGCTAATGCAAAAGCTACAAAAACAAGATATCGAAAGTCTCCCCGATGAGCGGCAAATCCCCTATGCTACGAAACCCTACAACCGCCGAGATCCGAATGTTTGGGACGTGCTGTTTTGCGATCGGTCGATTCCCGTCGATTTAGTTGCAAAAGCATATATGATGCGGGATTTGCAAAACTGGACTCGCAATTATTTGCTCATCCCGATTAAAGTAATTGCTAACTTGTTGCTGGCGCTAATTATGACAGCAAAGCGTTTGTTACCCTTTCAATTTCGCGCTTACACTTTAATGCACAAATCGGCTGCATTTTTCCTAAATAACTTTGTTTCTCCCGAAGCTTGTTATTTAATTGTGCGGCACATCAGCATCGGTTCCAACATTATCAACTTCTTAATTGACAACGGCCCGGATACCCAGATTGAAAAGTCAAAACTTTATCCGCGCACAGTTAGCGATTTAGCAGAAAATGCGTTTCTCGAACACGACTTAATTCTCTATAACTTTGTCTGGGATTACAACCAGGCAATACTGACAAATCCCAACTGGTTGCAGCTTGCCAAAAAACGCGGAATTAATTATGATAGCATTCAACCTGTGGAAGTTGCAATAGATTTTGAAAGACTGAGGTGGTTGAGAATTCTGGATTTAGAATCGGCGATCGAATTGTTTAAAGTGTTTTATTCTCTCTGTTTGACTAGCGACGAATTTGCGCGAGCAGTAATGTCGCTTCAGCTAGATGAAAACTTCGGGGTGTACGTCAGCGAGATTACCGGAAATTGCGACTGGAATCATGTCATTGTCAACCGCCATCCGCTAGCACCAAACAGTCCGTTTAATGCGGCACGTGACTTGTTTTTGCACGGGATAATTTCGGAATATCTCTATCGGTATTTAGAACTAAAAAAAGAGATGAGCAATGTTTAAAAGTAGCGTGCGTCAGTAGAGCGTTATTTGGTTAATAATCCCGAAGCTCAGAGCTGACGAACCCTACAAGTTACAGAACATTGTTGATTTTTCAGGTAAAATTAATAGTAAAGCTTAAGCTGCTAGCTGTGGTTGTTCCGCTGCTTTCGGCAAATTTTGATTTACCACCATCCACTTACCTGTAATCGGGTCGCGGTAAGTAATAAACGGATTAGATTTTAAAGGTTCACTGCAAGCTTTAACCGCCATATCTACACACTCCCTATAACTTGTCTTGAATAACTGCTACAACACCACACCTTTAATAATCGGCTGTTTTGCCTGCGATCCCCGTGATTTATACCTCAACAATAGGTGATATTTTAGGTGTTTATTGGTGACAGACAGCACTGCCTAATGTGATTGAAAACTGCAAATGCAGTGAGCAGAATCACCAAAAAGCATCCGCAAAAAAATTTTGCCTTGTACCCTTTACTGTCTACCTTCAACAGGGCTACTATTTTCAGCGTAAATCTGATATTATTAAGTAAGGTAAAGACGTTTATCAAAGATCCCCTTACAAACTTATGGCGCTATTTGGATTTGGCAAAAAGTCGAGCCTGCCCTCTTCCCAAGAGGCATTGCCAGGACGGGCAGAGTCGATGTCGGTACCGGCAACTCACTTTGTTAA